>JBMTSM010000058.1:0-9224 GCA_049448275.1 Burkholderiaceae bacterium | reverse complement strand
GAGGCCTTCGAATACCACCACGGTAAGCACCATAACGCCTACGTTGTGAACTTGAATAACCTCCAAAAAGGCACTGAATTCGAAAACATGGATCTGGAATCCATCGTCAAGAAGTCAAGCGGCGGCGTTTACAACAACGCGGCGCAAATTTGGAACCACACCTTTTTCTGGAGCTGCATGAAGCCCGCGGGTGGTGGTCAGCCTTCGGGGGCATTGGCCGCAGCGATTGATGCGAAATTTGGAAGCTACGCGGCTTTCAAGGAAGCATTCGTCAAGTCCGCTGTTGGTAACTTTGGTTCAGGCTGGACGTGGTTGGTTAAAAAGGCTGACGGCAGCGTCGATATTGTCAACACCGGGCCTGCAGGCACCCCATTGACCACCGATGACAAGGCTTTATTGACCGTTGATGTATGGGAGCACGCCTACTACATCGATTACCGGAATGCCCGCCCCAAGTTTGTGGAAACTTTCCTCGACCACTTGGTTAACTGGTCATTCGCGGAAGCCAACTTCGCTTAATCGCGCGTTTGGGTTGACTGTAAAAAGCAGCCTTCGGGCTGCTTTTTTTGTATCGATTGATCCTGTTGTGCCCCGCGGATGCAGGATCGGCGATCAGCGCACGAGACCGCCTATCTTTGTGCCAGCGCCAAAGCCACGCTTGGCGAACCACCCGGCGTTCATTTCCAGCACATACCGCACAGGCTTTTCGGCACAGTGGGTTTGCGTGCTTTGCGGCGTCATATCTGCCACATTCACCACGGCGCCTGCGTCGTCGATGAAGGCTGCACTCAGGGGAATTAGCGTATTTTTCATCCAAAAGCAGTATCGATCGGGCCGTTCAAATACAAACAGCATCCCCTCGTTCACGGGCATCTCACGGCGGTGCATCAGGCCGATGGCCCGTGTGTCGTTGTCCGCGGCGACTTGAGCGACGATGCGGTGCATGCCCGCACTCAGCTCGATGCGTTTGAGGTTGAGTTGCGGGCTTTCGGCCAGTGCCGTAGCCGTCGTGAGAAGGGCGCCGATTGTCAGCGCAATCACATGAAAGTGGCGGTTGAGGCGGCTCAAAATAGACAACATGCTGGGCTTGATGGTCGACGGTTGCGATGAGCGATTATGGGCTGAAACTTATATAAGACTGTCAGGATTTTGCAGGCTTTAAGGACTAAAATGCCAGGTTGAGTAATCGACACACGATGCTTTTTAACTGCAACTGCTCTTACCCGGAGACTTCCAACGCTATGTACCAGCATATCAAAGTGCCCACCAAAGGCGAAAAAATCACCGTCAACGCCGACATGTCCCTGACGGTCCCGGACATGCCGATCATCCCCTATATCGAGGGTGATGGTACGGGTATGGACATCACCCCTGTGATGCTCAAGGTGGTCGATGCGGCCGTGGCCAAGGCCTACGGTGGTAAGCGCGAAATCCAGTGGATGGAAGTTTATGCTGGTGAAAAGTCGACCAACATCTACGGCCCCGATGTGTGGTTGCCCGCCGAAACGCTTGATGCGGTCCGTGACTACGTGGTCTCGATCAAAGGTCCTCTGACGACGCCCGTGGGTGGCGGTATTCGATCGCTCAACGTGGCTTTGCGCCAGGAGCTTGACCTGTATGTCTGCTTGCGCCCCGTGCGCTACTTCGCTGGCGTACCAAGCCCGCTCAAAGAGCCCGAGAAGACCGACATGGTGATCTTCCGTGAGAACTCAGAGGACATCTACGCAGGCGTCGAATTTGAAGCCGAGAGTGAAAAAGCCAAACGCCTCATCAAGATCCTGCAAGATGAGTTTGGGGTGACCAAAATCCGCTTTCCCAATACATCTGGTATCGGTATCAAACCGGTGTCGCGTGAGGGCACCGAGCGTTTGGTGCGTAAAGCGATTCAATACGCAATTGACAACGACAAGCCGAACGTGACCATCGTTCACAAAGGCAACATCATGAAGTTCACCGAAGGTGGCTTCCGCGATTGGGCCTATGGCCTGGCCCAAAAAGAATTCGGTGCCGAGTTGATCGATGGCGGCCCCTGGTGCAAGTTCAAAAACCCCAAGACGGGCAAAGAGATTATTGTCAAAGACAGCATCGCCGACGCGTTCTTGCAGCAGATTTTGCTGCGACCCGCAGAGTACAGCGTGATTGCGACCCTCAACCTGAACGGCGACTACGTGTCCGACGCGCTGGCTGCGCAGGTGGGCGGTATCGGTATTGCGCCGGGCGCAAACTTGTCTGACTCAATCGCGATGTTCGAGGCCACGCACGGTACAGCGCCGAAGTACGCAGGTAAGGACTACGTGAACCCAGGCTCCGAGATTTTGTCTGCTGAAATGATGCTCCGCCACATGGGTTGGGTTGAGGCAGCCGACCTGATCATTGAATCAATGGGTAAGTCAATCGCGAGCAAGCAAGTGACCTATGACTTCGCGCGCTTGATGGACGGCGCCACCCAAGTGTCTTGCTCAGGCTTTGGTGACGTCATGATTGCAAACATGTAATCCGACTTTTCGCGATAAAAAAGCCGCCAGTTAGTCACTGGGGGCTTTTTTTTCGTCCAAACGTCCCCAGTTATTGAACAGAGAAATTTTTGAGACCCCATGATTTTTGGGGCATGCGATTGTCGCTACACTGTACAGAACGAGTTGTGATTGCAACCCCAATGGACGCTACGAAACCTCTTTCCATGGCAGAACCGAAGAAACCGTTTTTACCGGCGTTTCCACCCATTAACCCGCAAGGGGACGATGCGTTGGTGCTGGATCGTCTGACCGACAAAGTCAAGCCGCCACAGATGTACCAGGTGGTTCTCCTGAATGACGATTTCACGCCAATGGAGTTCGTGGTTTTTGTGATCCAAGAGTTCTTCAATAAACCTCGGGAACAAGCCACGCAAATCATGCTCAAAATTCACCTAGAAGGGAAAGGCATCTGTGGTGTCTTTCCGCGCGATATCGCACACACCAAAGTGGAGCAAGTGGCCATGACTGCCAGAGAGTCTGGTCATCCGTTACAGTGTGTAGCAGAGCCTGTTGAATGACATCTCAAAAACCCTATTTGCCCCAAAGCCAACGTAAGGAACTCAAATGATCGCTCAAGAACTTGAAGTCAGCTTGCACATGGCCTTTGTCGAGGCTAGACAACAGCGCCACGAATTTATTACGGTCGAGCACCTGCTGCTCGCGTTGCTCGATAACCCCAGCGCCTCCGAGGTGTTGAAGGCCTGCTCAGCTAACGTCGACGAGTTGCGCAAATCGCTGACCCAATTCATAGCCGACAACACCCCACAAGTTGCGGGTACAGATGATGTCGACACGCAACCCACGCTTGGTTTCCAGCGTGTCATTCAGCGTGCCATCATGCACGTGCAAAGTACAGGCAGCGGAAAAAAAGAAGTGACTGGCGCCAATGTGTTGGTCGCGATCTTTGGTGAGAAGGACTCCCATGCGGTTTACTACCTGCACCAACAAGGGGTGACGCGCCTCGACGTGGTGAACTTCATTGCGCACGGCATCCGTAAAGGTGAGCCCCCCGAGGCCAGCAAGGGGGATTCTGATGGCGCAGGCGACGAGAGTGCTGCCTCCAACGGCAGTGAGCGCACTGAGAAAGCATCTCCGCTCGATCAGTTCACCGTGAATCTGAACCAGCAAGCCAAAGACGGCAAGATCGATCCCCTGATTGGGCGCGAATATGAGGTCGAACGCACAATTCAAATCCTGTGCCGTCGCCGCAAGAACAACCCCTTATTGGTGGGCGAGGCTGGTGTGGGTAAAACAGCGATTGCCGAAGGTTTGGCGTGGCGCATCACCGAAGGCTCGGTGCCCGAGGTACTCGCCGAGGCAAACGTTTATTCGCTGGATATGGGCGCTTTGCTGGCGGGTACCAAGTACCGTGGTGACTTTGAGCAACGCCTCAAGGGTGTTTTGAAAGCGCTCAAAGACAAACCCAACGCCGTGCTGTTCATCGATGAGATCCACACACTGATCGGGGCTGGAGCGGCGTCGGGTGGCACCATGGATGCATCCAACTTGCTGAAGCCAGCTTTGTCCAATGGCGGGCTGAAGTGCATAGGCGCGACCACGTTTACGGAATACCGCGGTATTTTCGAAAAAGACGCGGCATTGTCTCGCCGATTCCAAAAGATTGATGTGGTTGAGCCCTCGGTCGCCGAGACGGTCGATATTTTGAAAGGCCTCAAATCCCGGTTCGAGGAGCATCACAACGTGAAGTACGCGTTGGGTGCCTTGCAGGCCGCAGCTGAGCTGAGTGCCAAGTACATCAACGACCGCCAACTGCCCGACAAGGCAATCGACGTGATCGACGAGGCTGGTGCAGCGCAGCGTATCTTGACGCCCAGCAAGCGGAAAAAGACCATTGGCAAGGGTGATATTGAAGATATCGTCGCGAAAATCGCACGTATCCCGCCAGCCAATGTCTCCAATGACGATAAGGGCAAGCTAAAGACCCTCGAGCGTGACCTCAAGAGCGTGGTGTTTGGGCAAGACAAGGCGCTGGAGGCACTGGCGTCAAGCGTGAAGATGGCGCGCGCTGGTCTGGGTAAGACAGACAAGCCCATCGGTTCGTTCTTGTTCAGTGGTCCCACGGGCGTGGGTAAAACAGAGGCTGCCAAACAGCTGGCCTACATCATGGGGATCGACCTCATTCGCTTCGATATGAGCGAGTACATGGAGCGCCATGCCGTGAGTCGACTAATCGGTGCGCCACCTGGGTATGTCGGTTTCGATCAAGGGGGTCTTTTGACCGAGGCGGTTTCCAAAAAGCCGCATTGTGTGCTGTTGCTCGATGAAATCGAGAAGGCACACCCTGATGTGTTCAACGTCTTGTTGCAGGTTATGGACCACGGGACCCTAACCGACAACAACGGTCGCAAGGCGGACTTCCGCAACGTCATCATCATCATGACGACCAATGCGGGCGCCGAGACGATGAGTAAGTCCACCATTGGATTCACGACAGCGCGCCAGTCGGGTGACGAAATGGGTGATATCAAGCGCCTGTTCACACCCGAGTTCCGAAACCGTCTGGATGCGATCGTCAGCTTCAAGGCCCTCGACGAGCAAATTATTCTGCGAGTCGTCGATAAATTCTTGCTCCAGTTGGAGACCCAACTGGGCGAGAAGAAAGTGGAAGTTACTTTCACAGACAGTGTGCGCAAGTTCTTGGCTAAGAAGGGCTTTGATCCGTTGATGGGCGCACGTCCCATGCAGCGCTTGATTCAGGACATGATACGCAAAGCGCTTGCCGACGAGCTGCTATTCGGGCAGCTGACGGATGGGGGCCGACTCACAGTCGATTTGGATGAGAAGGATGAGATCGCTCTTGACATCCAGCCGCTTCCTGAGAAAAAGGGGCGTAACAAAGCTGAGGAAGCCGCTGCGTCCTGAAGTGGGCCGGTAATCGGCGATTGAATGAAAAGCCCGGCTCGCCGGGCTTTTTTATACCCGTTCGTTTTTCATATTGATGTAACGCAAAACGTACAATGGCGGCTGGAGATTTAATTTCATTAGAAGCGAGCGTTGTATGGCTGGTCATAGCAAGTGGGCAAATATTCAGCACCGAAAGGGGCGACAGGACGAGAAGCGTGGCCGGGTGTGGACGCGAGTGATTCGGGAAATCATGGTGGCGGCGAGACACGGCGGCGCAGATTTGGATGCCAACCCCCGTTTGCGCCTCGCAATTGAAAAGGCCAAGGCCGCCAACATGCCTGCCGACACCATCAAGCGCAATATTGATAAGGCGACCGGCAACCTTGAGGGCGTGAGCTACGAGGAAATCAGATACGAGGGATATGGCATCGCGGGCGCCGCGATCATCATCGACACGATGACGGACAACAAAGTGCGCACAGTTGCCGAGGTTCGGCATGTGCTCAGTAAGCACGGCGGTAACTTAGGTACAGAGGGCTCGGTGGCATTCCAGTTCAAGCACTGCGGTCAATTGGTCTTTGCGCCAGGTACCAACGAGGATCAGGTCATGGAAGTCGCACTCGAGGCGGGTGCCGAGGATGTCGTTACAGACGACGACGGCGCCATCGAGGTCATTTGTGCGCCCAGCGACTTTGAAGCGGTGAAGACTGCCTTGACATCAGCTGGCCTCACGCCGGAGGTCGCGGAAGTTACCATGCGGGCGGACAACACAATTGAAATCGCCGGCGATGATGCTGCCAAGATGCAGAAGCTATTGGATGCCATCGAGGACCTTGACGATGTACAAGACGTCTTTCATAACGCGGCTTTGGATCTCGCATGAAAGTCTTGGTCATCGGTAACGGAGGGCGGGAACACGCCTTGGCATGGAAGTTAGCGCAATCACCTGAAACAGAGCGCGTTTTTGTTGCGCCGGGTAACGGCGGTACCGCGCTGGACCAGGCCCTGGTCAATGTGCCCATCACAGATCTCGTCGAGTTGGTTGCGTGGGCGCGCGGTCAATCTATTGACGTGGTCGTCGTTGGGCCCGAGGCGCCGCTGGCTGCCGGTGCGGTTGACTTGTTCCGTGACGCACAAATTCCGGTTTTTGGGCCCACCAAAGCTGCGGCGCAATTAGAAAGCTCCAAAGCGTTTTCTAAAGCCTTTATGGCGCGGCACAACATACCCACAGCGGCCTTTGAGAGCTTCACCGATGTCGAGGCTGCACACGCATACATTGATCGAATGGGTGCACCCATCGTCGTCAAGGCGGACGGCTTGGCGGCGGGTAAGGGGGTTGTCGTCGCCATGACCACGACTGAAGCGCACGCCGCCGTCGATGACATGCTGTTGGAGAATCGTTTAGGGGTGACCCACAACGCAGCCGGCGCGCGCGTGGTCATTGAGGCGTTTTTGGAGGGAGAAGAGGCCAGTTTCATCGTCGTGTGTGATGGCAAAACAGTTGTTCCACTGGCGACCAGCCAAGACCACAAACGCCTCCAGACTGGCGCCTTGGGGCCCAACACGGGCGGCATGGGTGCGTATTCACCGGCCCCCGTTGTGACGCCCGCGGTTTACGCGAAGGCCATGAGTGAGGTCATCATGCCGACGATTGAGGGAATGGCGAAAGACGGTATCCCCTTCACTGGCTTTCTTTATGCCGGCCTCATGATCACCCCAGCAGGTGACGTGAAAACCTTGGAATTCAATTGCCGTATGGGTGACCCGGAAACCCAGCCCATCATGATGCGCCTCACCAGCTCTCTCGCCGAGTTGATGCTGGCCGGTGCAACGGGACGATTAGACCGCGTGACGTTGACTTGGGATGATCGTCCCGCGCTGGGTGTGGTACTCGCGGCGGCCGGCTATCCTGCTGATCCCCGAAAGGGGGATTTGGTCACGGGTGTTCCGGCTGCGACGGCTGATTCGGTCGTGTTTCATGCGGGGACGACTTTGCAGGATGACGAGCTGCGCAGCAGTGGCGGGCGGGTGTTATGCGCGACGGCGCTTGGAACGACCATCGAAGAGGCGCAAACCAAAGCCTATGGGTTGCTCGGTGCAATCAAGCTCGAAGGTGCGCAGTACCGCACCGATATCGGCGCTCGGGCCATTCGTTAGGGTGACAGTATGAACGCAGTTCGTCCGTCCGTTCTGGCGCGTGTCAGTCGGCGGTTTTTGGAGACCGCGGGGTGGCGCTTGCTCGATTTGCCGCTACCTGGCCCCCGTGGTGTGGTCGTTGCCTATCCCCACACCAGCAATTGGGATTTCATTGTCGGTTTGCTGTTCAAAACGGCCATGGATTGGGACGTGCGCTTTTGGGCAAAAGACAGCCTGCTCAAGATTCCGGTTTTTGGCGCATGGATTCGCTGGGTTGGCGCTGTCCCGGTCAATCGGTCGGGATCGACGGGTCTCGTCCAAGAGACGGTAGAGGCCATGCGCTCTGCAGATCGTTTTTGGCTGGCACTCGCTCCAGAGGGTACCCGCAGCGCAGTCAACGGGTGGCGCTTGGGCTTTTTCCATGTTTGGAAGGCGGCTGATGTCCCTTTAGGGATAGCCGTGATCGATTATGGTCGCAAGGAAGTGGGCATCAAGGCCTATCTGTCGCCACAAGCAGAGTCTGAAGATGAGGCGTTTCGACGCATCGCTGATGCCATGGGTGAAACCCGCGGACTTTATCCGTCACGCGCCGCACCCATTCGACCTTATAAGAGAATTGAGTAACCCTGATTTGAGGATTTCCCGATGACCGAGAGCATCTCACCTGACACGGTTCGCGCTTATTTAAAAGATCTACAGCATCGCATCATGTCCGCAATTGTTGCGCTGGACGGATCTGCCATCACGGTAGATGCTTGGCAAAAGCCCGCGGGTGAGAAGCTACAAGGGTCAGGCATCACACAAATACTGGAAAACGGTCCCATTTTTGAACGGGCAGGGTGTGGCTTCTCCGATGTATCTGGGCCGGGTCTGCCGCCCTCCGCCACAGAGCAGCGCCCTGAGCTCTCAGGCGCTCCCTTTGAGGCCATGGGGGTATCGCTCGTTTTCCATCCCAGGAACCCCATGGTGCCAACCGTTCACATGAACGTGCGCATGATTGCCGCGTTCCCTAAAAATGGGGCTGCGCCGGTTTGTTGGTTTGGCGGCGGTATGGATCTAACGCCCTACTATGGCTTTGAGGAAGACGCGGTGCACTTCCACCAGACATGCGCGAATGCATTGGCGCCTTTCGGTGCAGACAAATACCCCCGCTTTAAAAAATGGTGCGATGAG
Source organism: Burkholderiaceae bacterium (assembly GCA_049448275.1). Taxonomy (GTDB): domain Bacteria; phylum Pseudomonadota; class Gammaproteobacteria; order Burkholderiales; family Burkholderiaceae_C; genus RS62. Next base: position 534 of record JBMTSM010000058.1, on the reverse strand, counting down.
TATTTCTACCTGAAACACCGGGGTGAGCAGCGCGGTGTTGGGGGTGTTTTCTTCGATGACTTTTCAGAGTTGGGACAAGCCCGAAGCTTTGAGATGCTCCAAGCGGTAGGTGATGCATTTCTTGATGCCTATTTACCAATCGTCAGCCGTCGCAAAGACATGCCTTATGGGGAACGTGAGCGTCAGCATCAACTGAATCGCCGCGGTCGATACGTCGAATTTAACTTGGTGTGGGATCGCGGCACCCACTTCGGATTGCAATCAGGTGGACGTACCGAGTCCATCCTACTTTCTATGCCACCGCACGCGACTTGGGGCTACACCGTGGTCCCCGACGCAGGGACGCCCGAGCACGCCTTGCTGACTGACTTCTTGGTACGCAAAGACTGGCTGCCGACCAGCTGACCCCGTGACGACCAAGCCACCACACATTGGCGTATTTGGTGGGGGTTTTGATCCCCCCCATGTCGCACACGTGCGGCTGGTTGAAACGGCCAAACGAGTCTTGCATCTTGATCGTGTCATCGTGGTGCC
>JBMTSM010000057.1:0-9237 GCA_049448275.1 Burkholderiaceae bacterium | reverse complement strand
GCTGATGACTGGATTACCGACCTTAACTTCGGCAGTGCTCGCCGCAGGGTTGCACAGCTGATACTGAAAATGCGAGATCCGCTAAAACCACAAATAGCTACCGTTTTTTCCCGCGAGGACATGGGAAGCATGTTGGATCTGAAGCTAGAAACAGTCAGCAGAGAAATCAGCCGCTTAATTCATGATCGCCTGATACAACCGGCCGATAAGAGTAATCGTCGCTACGAGATTTTAAATATCGATCAGCTATCACAGGTGGACTAGTCGCCAAGCGAGCTATCTGATCGACACTAAATATCAAACATAGCGATCTGCCATCTTTTCGAGCGCGACAGGCTTGATTCGACTCCCTTGACCTGCGCAGCCAAAAGCCTCAAAACGGTCGCGACAAATGCCCATAGCAGCATCTCTGGCGGCTATGAGCGCTTTACGAGGATCAAACTCGCTGGGCTGCTGTGCCATGAGACGACGCATCGCACCGGTCATCGCTAAACGGATATCGGTATCGATATTGACCTTTCGAACCCCGCTGGCGATACCTTTCACAATCTCCTCAACGGGAACACCATACGTTGACTTAATTTCGCCACCAAACTCGCGAATGATAGCCAACCACTCTTGCGGTACGCTTGAGCTACCGTGCATGACTAAATGCGTATTGGGAATAGCTGCGTGTATTTCACCTATACGCGCGATAGCCAATGTCTCTCCTGTCGGTGGGCGACTGAATTTGTAGGCGCCATGGCTCGTTCCGATGGCAATCGCCAGGGCATCTACGCCCGTTGAAGTGACAAAGTCTCTGGCTTGCGCAGGGTCAGTCAACATCTGTTCATGGGTGAGAACGCCTGCAGCGCCCACACCATCTTCTTCCCCCGCCTCGCCAGTCTCTAACGACCCCAAACAGCCCAACTCCCCCTCTACTGAAACCCCGACGACGTGGGCCATATCACAGACCCTACGGGTAACCTCGACGTTGTAGTCATAGCTGGCAGGGGTCTTGGCGTCATCCATCAAAGAGCCGTCCATCATGACACTCGAGAAACCTGAGCGAATTGACTGTTGGCATTGCGCAGGCGAGGCGCCATGGTCCTGATGTAAAACCACAGGTAAATCAGGATGTGACTCAATTGCAGCCAAAATCAAGTGCCTCAAGTACGGTTCCCCAGCGTATTTACGAGCGCCCGCAGAGGCCTGCAAAATGACGGGGCTGTCTGTTCTTTGCGCAGCCATCATGATTGCTTGCACCTGCTCCAAATTATTGACATTGAAAGCCGGAACGCCATATTGATTTTCGGCTGCATGATCAAGAACCTGCCGAAGTGAAACGAGTGCCATAAAAATCTCCTGTTAAGTGAACGTATCAGACGATTGATGCCCTCGGCATCGAAATTTTATTTGCGCGGAGGAACTCCCCATCTGCTATTTTGAGAACCCAGCCCCGTGCATCAGAGGGGCAAAGTTATCAATCACGCGATCTGGCTCGCACGCACCAACCGGCGCACCCATGTTGTAGCCATAGGGTAGTAGCCAAACCTTTATTCCCGCATTGCGCGCAGTTGCAGCGTCTATCGATGAATCACCCACAAATAACGCGACACTGGGGTCAATTTGCCAGTGGGCAAGCAACTGGCTGACCGCCTTAGGGTTCGGTTTCTTGACATCAAAGGTGTCACCACTAACCACCGCATCAAAGGCATCGTGCAATCGCTGCGCCTTGAGAACCGTATCGGTATAACGCCCCTCTTTATTGGTCACCACCGCCAGCTTTACACCTGTCTCCCGCAAATAAGCGAGGGCCTCGCGAACGTGCGGATACAGCTGACTGCGCGTACCGCAGCGGGCTTTGTAATGGTGATCAAAGGTCGGCAATACATCGCTCAAAAATGCACTTTCTTCGATCTCACCTACGCTGACGCCTTTGACATACGCCAGGGCCTGAATTAAAAGTGTCTTTGTTCCGTGACCAATCCAATCCTCGACTTGGTCTTGACTCACAGCAGGCAGATGCCACGCGGCCAACGTATCGTTCACGGCGTCCGCTATCTCCCCTGCGGTCTCAACCAATGTGCCATCAAGGTCAAAGAAAATAGCGCGCCAACTCGGTGTTGGTTCCGTTGAAAGCGGTGTCGTTTGAGTCATGCCTACCCCTTAATTGGCACCATTGAGCGTCTGTTTGACAGCAGCAGCAACCGCTTCAGCGGTGATGCCGAAGTGTTGATAAAGAATTGCAGCAGGCGCTGACTCACCAAAACCCGCCATACCGATGACGGCACCAGTGCGCCCTACATACTTACGCCAGAAATCTGGATGCGCGGCTTCCACCGCCACAACTGGCATGTCCAATGGCAGTACTGCTGACCGATACGCCGCATCTTGCCGATCAAACTCATTACTGCACGGCATGGAGACCACGCGAGTTGAGATACCCTCGGCCGCTAACGCAGCTTGTGCTTTCAGTGCCAGATGCGTCTCTGAACCGGTCCCCACGATCACCGCGACCGCATTCGGCATCTCAGACAACACATACCCCCCCCTACGTACTTTGGCAGCATCGCTACTGTGAGTCAGCAACTGCGGCATTCCCTGCCGCGAGAGCGCCAAAACGCTCGGACCGTCCGCACGCTCCAATGCACAGGCCCAAGCGACCGCTGTTTCAAGGCCATCAGCGGGCCGCCACACATTCAGGCCGGGGATGATGCGCAAACTCGGCACATGCTCTACGCTTTGGTGTGTCGGTCCATCCTCCCCCAAGCCAATAGAGTCGTGCGTGAACACATGAACGACACGGCGCTTCATTAAAGCCGCCATGCGAATTGCGTTGCGACTGTAATCGCTGAACGTCAAAAAGGTCCCGCCATACGGGATGTACCCACCGTGCAGGGCGATACCGTTCATGACGGCCGCCATACCAAACTCGCGTACCCCATATGACAAATGGTTACCCCATTGGTCTTTCCCCACTCTCACGTGCCCTTTGAAGTTGGTGAGGTTCGAACCCGTCAGGTCTGCACTTCCCCCGAGTAGTTCGGGGAGCAACGGCGCCAATAAGTCGAGTGCGTTTTGGCTTGCCTTACGCGTAGCGAACGCATCCGCTTTCGCACAAATCGTTTCAAATACCGCAGGCAGCTTCGCTGCGAAGTCGACGGGTAGCTCACCTCGCATACGGCGCTGAAATTCTGCAGCCTCCTTAGGGTACGCTACGGCGTAGGCATCAAAACGCTTCTGCCATGCGCTTTCCATCGCCTCTCCTCGCGCTGTAGCATCCCAAGCCGCTTTTATATCTTCAGGGATTTCGAATGGCGCATGAGACCAACCAAGCGCTGCACGCGTCTCGGCGATCTCTTGAGGACCCAGGGCGGCACCGTGTACATCGTGGGTGCCCGCTAAATTGGGGGCACCCTGGCCGATCACGGTTTTACAACAAACCAAAGTGGGTCGTCCATCGGCCATCAACCCCTGTGCCTTAGCCAGCTCGATGGCACGGTCGACCGCTGCCGCATCGTGCCCATCAATATCTCGAATCACGTGCCATCCATAGGCTTCGAATCGCTTTGGTGTGTCATCGGCAAACCAGCCCTCAACATGCCCGTCAATCGAAATACCGTTGTCATCGTATATGGCGATCAATTTGGACAGACGCAGCGTCCCCGCAAGCGAGCAAGCCTCGTGACTGATACCCTCCATCATGCAACCATCACCCAAAAAAACGTAGGTGAAATGGTCAACAATCTTGATTGAATCCGCGCCTGCTTCCTTATTAAATTCTGCAGCTAGCAACTTCTCCGCCAGCGCCATTCCCACCGCATTGCTAATGCCCTGCCCCAATGGACCGGTCGTCGTCTCGACCCCCGGGGTAATGTCAATTTCGGGATGGCCAGGGGTCATGCTGTGGAGTTGACGGAACTGCTTAATCTGCTCTATCGGCAGGTCGTAGCCAGTCAGGTGCAATAAGGCGTAAAGCAACATTGACCCGTGTCCGTTTGAAAGCACAAATCGATCACGGTTGAACCAAGCGGGGTTACGTGGGTTATGCCGAAGATGGCGATTCCACAGAACCTCCGCGATCTCCGCCATACCCATCGGAGCGCCGGGGTGTCCTGACTTCGCATGCTCAACAGCGTCGATAGCCAAGAAGCGAATGGCATGGGCCATCCGTTCGACGATAGGGGTTGAGGTCTCAGCGCTAGCTTTTGTCATGCGACCCCCTTACCCTTGTCCGATCGCGCGCTTACGGCGCTCGATCATGCGCCAAACGAATGGCGTGAAAATCAACTGCATGGCCAACTCCATCTTCCCACCAGGCACTGCGATCGTATTTGCACGGGACATAAAGCTACCGTCAATCATGGTCAAAAGATATTGAAAATCAATACCCTTCGGATTGGCGAACCGGATTACGACCATGCTCTCGTCCGCCGAGGGAATATCTCGAGCAATGAAAGGATTTGAGGTGTCAACCATGGGCACACGTTGAAAGTTCACATGTGTGTGCTCGAACTGTGGACAGATGTAATGAATGTAATCGGGCATCCGACGCAGAATCGTGTCAGTCACGGCCTCTGTGCTGTAGCCCCGTTGGTGCTTGTCTCGCCACAACTTTTGAATCCACTCCAGATTGATTACAGGAACGACGCCCACACGCAAGTCGGGGTACTGCGCAATATTGTTTTGTGGCGTGACGACCGCCCCATGCAATCCCTCATAAAACAAGATATCTGTGTCATCCGCCAGACTTTCCCATGGGGTGAATGTCCCTGGCTCTTGCTTGTAGGGTGCGGCCTCCTCGGCATTGTGCAGATATTTACGGAACTTCCCGGTGCCATTTTGGCTGTAGGTTTTGAAGAGGTTTTCAATCTCGTCAAACAAGTTGTTATCAGGTCCAAAGTGGCTGAAATGCTTATTCCCCGCCTTTTCAGCCTCAGCCTGGCGCTGCTTCATTTCGGCCCGATCGAACCGATGAAAGCTGTCACCCTCGATGATGGCGGCCTTGACACCTTCACGACGAAAAATATTTGAAAACGTGCGCGTCACTGTTGAGGTGCCGGCGCCAGAGGAGCCTGTAATGGCGATGATGGGGTGGCGTTCTGACATTGTCTTCTCCGAAAATCAAATAGGAATAGCCTCGTAATCGATGGCTTAGTCGCGAAACAAACTACGAGCAGAAAATAACGGTGTGTCACCACTGTCTGAAATATCGGGAGTGGGTTCACGGTGATAACGCTCAATGCGCTCAACCTCATTTTTTGAACCAAACACCAAACCAATGCGTTGATGCAAGCTGGTGGGCTCAACGTCGAGCACGGGGACCTCTCCAGTGCTCCCCCGACCTCCGGCCTGCTCCATCAGCATGCCAATTGGGTTTGCTTCGTACAACAAACGCAAGCGTCCCGCCTTGCTGGGATCTTTGGTATCGCGGGGGTACATGAATACACCGCCCCGCATCAATATGCGATGTGCCTCAGCGACCATGGAAGCAATCCACCGCATATTGAAATCTTTGCCCCTTGGGCCGGTTTTACCATCGAGGCATTCTTTGACATAACGAGCAACTGGCGCCTCCCAAAAGCGGCTGTTGGAGGCATTGATTGCAAACTCCTGAGTGTCTGCGGGAACCTCAAGTTTGGGATGGGTCAGCATGAATTCGCCCAGCACCGGATCCAGGGTAAATCCGGCTACGCCGTTACCCACGGTCAAAACCAGCATCGTGGTCGGCCCGTAGATGGCGTAGCCTGCAGCGACTTGTTTGGAGCCAGGTTGCAAAAATGCAGACTCAGGAATCGGTGTATCCACCCGGTCCGGCGCACGCAAAATACTGAATATGCTGCCGACAGAGACGTTCACATCGATATTGGAGGAACCATCGAGTGGATCAAACACCAACAGGTATTTGCCACGTGGATACTCTGCAGGGATGTCGATCGGTTCGGCCTCCTCTTCTGAAGCCATACCTGCCAAATGGCCGGCCCATTGGTTCAGACGCACGAACAAGTTGTGGCTCAGGACGTCTAACTTCTTTTGCGTTTCGCCCTGGACGTTAATACTTTCGCCACCGGCATGGTTTCCAAGTACCCCTCCCAGCTCGCCATAGGCAACACCCTTGGCGATGGCCTTGCAGGCCATAGCCACGTCCAGGATGAGCGCGTTAAAGTCGCCGCTCGCACTGGGAAAACGACGTCGCTGTTCAATCAAATACTGTGTGAGGGTGGTGCGCTTCGTAAACGGCATGGTTGAGCTCATTCCAATAAAAAATCAATCGAAAATTTTTGCGTGTAGGGCCTCGATATCGACCAAGTGAACCTCCCCCAAGTGGGGGAAGCATTTGGTCGCGCCAGTGAAATCGTGGTCAGACGTGAATGCGTTGGGAGTTACGATGGTTGGTATACCTGCCGCGGACGCAGCACGTAAACCGTTTTCAGAGTCCTCAAAAGCCATACAGTCCCGCCCCTCAACCATGAGGCGCTGCAAAACCTGCTGATAGGCCTGCGGGTGGGGCTTCTTTGATGGCGCGGTGCTCGCATCCTCCACCGCTTGGAACTGCGCGCGCCATTCAGGTCCGATCGCTTTCGACAGCAAAGCAGACACGTTAGCCGCACTGGTCGTTGTCGCAATCCCTAATGCCAGGCCTGCCGCAATGGCTTCCTCTATCAGGGGCAATATGCCGGGGCGCATGGTTACGAAACCTTCGGCGACCAGTCGCTCGTAGGCCGCGGTCTTCAAACGATGCAGTGTCTCGATGGTGGCGGAAAGTGACTCGCTGGCAATCGCGGCTGCGTTTTCTTCAGAGCTGGCCCAATAATGCCGCATCCGCTCCTTACCGCCAGAGACCATCAGCAAGCGCGTGTAGGTCGGTACGTCCCACATCCACGGAATGCCCATGCTTTGAAAAGACTCGTTAAAAGCAGCCAGGTGCGCAGCCTCGGTGTCAGCGAGCGTGCCATCGACATCAAAGATGAGTGCTTTCAAGGTCATGAACTGCAATTGAGGTGTTTTGTAGAAGTGCCTATTGGTCAATACCCCCACTTTAAAACCCAAATCAATAAGCGCAATTCATAAAATCTTGTCTACCTATTAAGTAATTACTTAATTACACGGGACTTATGGCCGCTCCCTTTGTTTTTGCAGTCGATGAATGGGTATTCACCGGGTGTTCAGCCAACCAGCGTTTAAACGCCAAAGCAGCTGGTGACAGGCGCTTGCCTCGCGCGTAGACCAAATGCCAACGCCGTATCAAAGGAAACCCTTGAACATCCAACTTCACCAATTCACCCAAGGTTAACTCCGACACGACGGTGGTCGCTGATAACACCGCTAGACCCAGACCGCCAGCGACCGTTTGCTTGATGGCCTCGTTACTACCCACTTCCAAACGATTGACCACCTCGACACCCGCCTCTGTAAAAAAACGCTCCGTTGTCAAGCGTGTACCCGAACCTGGCTCTCGCATGATGAAAGGCGCCCCATTGAGGGCGTCTGGTGCGATCGCAGTCTGCGCCGCCAGTGGATGATTGGGCGGCGCCACGAGGACCAGTGGGTTGTCGGCAAAGTCTTCACAAATCAACTCCATATGCTCGGGTGGCTGCCCCATGATGTACAGGTCATCGTCATTGCGTGCCAAACGCTGCAACAGGTTTTCTCGGTTGCCAACGACCATAGACACCTCAATACCGGGATGTGCCGCACAAAACCCCCCCAACAGCTTGGGTAAGGTGTATTTGACAGTCGTCAGGATTGCCAGCTTTAAGCGCCCACGTTCAACCCCCTGCAAGGCTGAAAGGTCTTCGGCTAAAAGGTCCACCCGCTTTGAAATGTCCATTGCGGCATCCGCGAGGGTTTGGCCCGCTGCAGTCAGAAAAATCTTTTTCCCCAGTTGCTCAAACAAAGGTTGACCGACCGTGTTGGCCAACTGCTTGACCTGAAGAGAGAGGGTGGGCGGCGAGAGGTGCAGGGCTTCGGCTGCTCGCGCAAAACTGTTATGTGCGGCGACTGCTTGAAAAATGCGCAGCTGATGCAGGGTCAAGTGTCTCAAATTCATACATTTACTTAAATAAATGATAACCGTTTGAACATTTTACTATCATTTAACGTTTATATCACCAAAAATCTGCGCATCAAGTCGCCAACTATTAATCACGTCAAAGGAGCAACGCGCATGGCAACCAAAACCTACAACGCTGGTGTGAAGGAATATCGAAGCACCTATTGGGAACCTCACTACACACCGAAGGACACCGATATCCTGGCGTGCTTCAAAATCACGCCGCAACCAGGCGTTGACCGCGAGGAGCTGGCCGCCGCAGTGGCGGCAGAGTCGTCAACAGGTACGTGGACCACCGTCTGGACCGATTTGTTGACCGATCTGGACTACTACAAAGGGCGCGCGTATCAGATTGAGGATGTCCCGGGTGACGACACTTGCTTTTACGCCTTTGTCGCGTACCCCATCGACTTATTTGAAGAAGGTTCGGTCGTAAACGTGCTGACGTCGCTCGTTGGCAACGTGTTTGGTTTCAAGGCATTGCGCGCACTCCGTTTGGAAGATATACGTTTTCCCATTGCGTACATTAAAACCTGCGGTGGCCCGCCCCACGGTATCGAGGTCGAACGCGACATCATGAACAAGTACGGTCGCCCGCTGCTGGGGTGCACCATCAAACCCAAGCTGGGTTTGTCCGGTAAAAACTATGGACGTGCTGTTTATGAGTGCTTACGGGGCGGTTTGGACTTCACGAAGGACGATGAAAACGTCAACAGTCAACCCTTTATGCGATGGCGCCAACGCTTCGATTTCGTCCAAGAGGCAATTGAGAAAGCCCAGCGAGAAACGGGCGAACGCAAAGGCCACTATCTGAACGTCACGGCACCCACGCCTGAGGAAATGTATAAGCGCGCGGAATATGCCAAGGAAATTGGCTCGCCAATCATCATGCATGATTACCTGACAGGCGGGTTGACAGCAAATACCGGCCTAGCTAACTGGTGCCGCGATAACGGCATGTTGCTGCACATCCACCGTGCGATGCATGCGGTGCTCGACCGAAACCCCCATCACGGCATCCACTTCCGAGTTCTCACAAAAGTGCTACGGCTCTCAGGTGGCGACCATTTGCACTCGGGCACAGTCGTCGGGAAACTAGAGGGCGACCGCGCTTCGACCTTGGGCTGGATTGATCTGATGCGTGATGAATTCATCAAAGAGGACCGAAGCCGTGGCATTTTCTTTGATCAAGACTTCGGCTC
>JBMTSM010000056.1:0-9330 GCA_049448275.1 Burkholderiaceae bacterium | reverse complement strand
GCATCACCAAACACCACGGCGTCACCGGCGGCGGCGGCTTGGCGCACCCGATCGGGGTCGAGGTCTAAGGCCATGTAGGGAATATTTTCCGCTTGCAGTAAGCGCGCCAAATTTTGGCCACTGCGACCATACCCACAAATGACAACGTGTTGTTTGGTGTTGATGGCTTGTCGCGCAATGCTGGTCATTTGCAGTGACTGCATCATCCAGTCGTTACCAGCCAGGCGCGCCACCGCCTCGTCGCTGTATTGAATGATGAGCGGCGTGAACATCATGGATAACACCATCGCGGCCAAAATCGGGTTCAGCATCTCGGGCGACACCAACCCACGTTGTGAGGCCAATGTGAGCAACACGAAACCAAACTCTCCCGCTTGTGCCAAGTACAGACCGACGCGGGTCGAGGTGCCCAAGGGCGCACCCCACAAACGGGTGAGACCAGCGATGGTGATGAACTTAAAGACCACTGGCAGGGTGGTGAGCATCAGGACCAACCACCAGCGTTCCCATACGATTCGCCAGTCCAGCATCATGCCAATGGTGATGAAAAAGAGACCAATCAGCACGTCGTGGAACGGGCGAATATCGGTTTCTACTTGGTGCTTGAACTCTGTTTCAGAAATCAACATGCCCGCGATGAACGCGCCCAAGGCCAGTGACAGGCCCGCATGCTCCGTGAGCCAAGCCAGGCCCAAAGTGATGAGTAACAGGTTGAGCATGAACAGCTCGGCGCTTTTGCGCTTTACCACCAGGGTCAGCCACCAGCGGATGAAGTGACTACCACCGACCAACAGCACCAGTACCAGGAGCACAGCCTTGAGCAACGCCCAGCCGAGACTGGTGGCCATGTCCGCACCTGACTCACCGAGCGCGGGGATCAAAATCAGCAATGGAACCACGGCTAAGTCTTGAAATAGCAGAATACCGACCACGCGTTTGCCGTGTTCGGTCTCAAGCTCAGATCGGTCGGCCGTTAGCTTGATGACCACAGCGGTACTGCTCATAGACATGGCGCAACCCAGGGCCAATGCCGTCTTCCAGTCCATATGCCATCCGGATGACCAAGCCCAAGCCAAAAACAAAGAGCCCACTGTTGCGATGACAATGGTGGCCAACACTTGTGAGGCGCCCAGACCAAACACATGCTTGCCCATGGTTTTCAGTTTGCTCAAACTGAACTCGAGGCCAATCACGAACATCAAAAAGACAATGCCAAATTCCGCTAAATAACGCACGCCAGCGGAGTTCTGGGCCAAGGCCAGTGCATTGGGGCCAATCAAGACCCCCACCAGCAAGTAGCCCAAAATGGGCGGCAATCGGAGATAACGACACGCCACCACGCCCAAAACTGCGGCGAGGAGATAAAGCAGGGTGACGTCTAACGCATTCATGCCCTCATGTTAGCGCCTTCGTGAGCCACGTTGTTTAGCCCGCGTCCTTTGATTGATAATTGACGCATGTCCCATCTCCAAGAACCTCCTTCATTTGATGCCCAGCGTGCGTTGAACGCAGCAAAAGAGGCCATGCGTGTTGAGGCCTCGGCACTCAATGCGATCAACGCGCGGTTAGAGCCCACATTTGCACATGCGGTGCAGGCTGTTTTGGCATGCACGGGGCGTGTGGTTGTGATGGGGATGGGCAAGAGCGGGCATGTGGGCAACAAAATTGCGGCGACCCTTGCATCAACCGGTACGCCTGCATTCTTTGTGCATCCTGCAGAGGCCAGTCATGGTGACCTCGGCATGATTACGCCGAACGACGTGATCCTCGCCATCAGCAACAGTGGCGAGAGTGATGAGTTCAACGCCATCCTGCCGGTGATTAAGCGCATGGGCATCCCTTTGATCGCACTCACTGGCCGTGCGGACTCGTCATTGGCGCGCCATGCGGATCACGTCATCAACAGCCAAGTGGATAAAGAGGCGTGCCCTTTGAATTTGGCGCCCACTGCCAGTACGACCGCACAAATGGCCTTGGGCGATGCCTTGGCGATCGCGCTGCTGGATGCGCGTGGTTTCAAACCCGCAGATTTCGCCCGCTCACATCCCGGGGGGGCGTTGGGGCGTAAATTGCTCACGCATGTGCGCGACATCATGCGTCGAGACCCCCACGTACCGGCGGTGAAGCCCACCACAACGGGCCTGGAGATGATGCAAGAAATGGGCGACAAAGGGTTAGGAGCGACCGCGATTACGGACGCCAATGGCATACCGATTGGGATTTTTACGGACGGTGATTTGCGGCGATTGATTGCACAAGGCGGTGACCTGCGTGTCGCGGTTGCACAAGACATCATGCGCCCTCACCCACGCACCATTAACCAGCAAGCGCTGGCGGCAGAAGCCGCCGACCTGATGGAAACTCACGCGGTTACCAGCTTGCTGGTTGTGGACGACACAGGCCGGTTGGTTGGTGCGATCAACTCCAACGACCTGATGCGGGCAAAGGTGATTTGACCATGGCGGCTTTGTCGACGCAGATCCCTGTGAACCGTTTTTCCGACGCCTCTTTGGCGTTGGCGCGAGGCGTGAAGGTCTTCTTTTTTGATGTCGACGGCATTTTGACGGATGGCAGTCTGTGGTTTTCTGAAAGCGGGGAGACTCTGAAAAGATTCAATACCCTCGATGGCCATGGGCTCAAGCTTTTACAGCGTGTAGGCGTCACGCCCGTGGTCATTTCCGGCCGGGACAGCGCGGCGTTGCGTAACCGCTTAGCGGCGCTAGGGATCGTGAATGCGGTCTTGGGCACAGAGGATAAGCTGCCCGCTGCAGACCAGTTGTTGAACCAGTGGGGCTTGACCTGGTCTGATGCCGCCGCCATGGGGGATGACTGGCCCGACTTGCCCTTGTTGCGACGGGCACGCTTGGCGTGTGTGCCTCAGATGGGTCACCCAGATGTGCGGGCAATTGCAAACTATGTCCCCGTAGCGGATGCTGGCGCAGGTGCGGTTCGCGAGTGTTGTGACCTGGTCTTGACGGCCCGCGGTGACTACGCCGGTTTGCTAGCTGAGGCCGGCCAGTGATGTTGCGGCCCATGTTACGTGCCGTTGACGCAGCGGTTATTTATCTACCGTTGGTCTTGATGGGCGTGTTGGCAGCTGCGTCAGTGTGGTTGCTGCGGGTGACGCCCGCACCCGCGGAGGCGCCAACGGCGACGGCTGCCCGATTGACCCCTGATGATTACCTGTTGAATTTTGTGTCACGTCAATTTGACGCCACTGGTCGTTTAACGGCAGAGGTGTTCGGTGCAGAGGGCAAACACATCCCTGCCACCGGCCACATGGACCTAAAAGCGGTCAAGATTCGGCATTGGGGCAGTGAGGGCGCCACAACCGACAGCGTGGCCGAGCGCGCCAAAGTCAATGACGCGCAGACGGTCTACGAGTTAATGGGCCAAGCGGAGGTGGTACACCGACTGAAGACGGGTGAAACCACTGTGATTACCAGTGAGCATTTGCAGTTTGATACCCGCGTGGATGTCCTCAAGGCCCTTCAACCTGCCGTGGTGCGTCGCGGCAAAGATGTCATCTCAGGCGACCGCTTGGTCTATGACCAACGTGCGGGACGGGCGCAGTGGTCTGGGCAGGTACGCGCGACCTTGCAGCCCTGACGCTGGGAACAACAGGCGAAAAAAAACCGGCTAACACAAACGTGTCAACCGGCTTTTGGTGCAAGCGTCAGAACGACGCTGGCTGCGGGTAGGGCTTAGTAGCCACCACGGCCGCCGCCGCCTTCACGACGACCACCGCCACCGTATGGGCTGCGGAAACCGTCGTTGCCACCGCCAAAACCACCGCTACGGGGTGGGCGTGGCTCCATGGGGCGCGCTTCGTTCACGACCAAGTTACGGCCGCCTAAAGCTTGACCGTTCATGCCGTTGATAGCGGCTTGCGCTTGCGCATCGTCGCCCATTTCGACAAAACCGAAACCTTTTGAGCGGCCGGTGTCACGTTCCATCATGACTTTGGCGCTGGTGACCGTGCCGAATTCGCCGAACGCTTGGTTCAGATCTTCATCACGGACGGAATAAGGCAGGTTGCCGACGTACAGTTTGTTGCCCATCTTGGGACTCCTCAAAAAAACACACTACTAAAGCGATGGAAGTCCGGCAAGCACAAACTGAATTGACTTCGTCGGGGCGCGCAAAACTGGCCTATCACCTCAAACACACGCAACATCCTCGTTGCGCCTGTTCATTATCACGGGAAACCCCCTGTCAGGTGGTAAATCCCGAGGGGGATGGGCTGATTTGCACTGAAAGTGTGGTGGCAATGCCGATTCAACCCCTTCAGACTCAGGCGGGCGCTTACCAGGTGGTTTCGCGTTCGGGGGTGGCACTGATCTGGTGAATGCTCAGGTCAGCGCCCTCATATTCCTCTTCGGGTGTGAGCCGCAGACCCAAGCTGGCGCGCAAAACACCGTACACGACCAGGCCGCCCGCCACCGCCCAGACCACTCCCAGTGCGCTACCGATCAGCTGCGATATGAATGACACACCGCCCAAACCGCCGAAGGTGGTTGAGCCGAAGATACCAGCGGCGATACCACCCCAGGTGCCGCACAAACCGTGTAACGGCCAGACGCCAAGCACGTCGTCGATTTTCCAGATGTTTTGAACCCGCGTGAATAGCGCGACAAAAAGCCAGCCAGCCACCAACCCAACGGCTAATGCACCTAAAGGGTGCATGATGTCTGAACCAGCACATACCGCTACCAGGCCGGCCAAAGGTCCGTTGTGGACAAAGCCAGGGTCATTCTTGCCAGCCACGAGGGCTGCCAGTGTGCCGCCGACCATGGCCATGAGAGAGTTCACAGCAACCAAACCAGAGATGTTTTCAATCCGTTGCGCGCTCATCACGTTGAAACCAAACCAGCCAACGCACAAAATCCAAGCGCCTAATGACAGGAAAGGAATGCTGGATGGGGGGTGTGCGCTCAGAGAGCCGTCTTTGCGGTAGCGGTTGTAGCGGGCGCCTAAGAGCAGCACTGCTGGCAAGGCGATCCATCCACCAATACTGTGGACCACCACAGAGCCTGCAAAGTCATGAAAGCTGGCGCCGAATTGGGCCTCTAGCCACGCTTGGAAGCCGAAGTTGCCGTTCCAAATGATCCCTTCGAAAAAAGGGTAAACGAATCCGACGATTACCGCAGTTGCCACCAGTTGTGGCCAAAACTTCGCCCGTTCGGCGATGCCGCCAGAGATGATGGCGGGGATCGCCGCAGCGAAAGTCAGCAGGAAGAAGAACTTCACTAACTCATACCCGTTTTGCTGTGCCAGCTGTTCCGCACCGATGAAAAAGTTGGTGCCGTAGGCGACTCCGTAGCCGACCATGAAATACATGACGGTCGAGACGGAAAAGTCCACCAAGATCTTGACTAAGGCATTGACCTGGTTCTTTTTGCGAACCGTTCCCAGCTCTAAAAAGGCGAAGCCCGCGTGCATGGCCAAAACCATGATGCCGCCGAGCAAGATAAAGAGCGCATCTGCGCCCTGTTTTAGTGCGTCCATGAGGAATTTCCTGAAGTTTTGCTTGTTTTTGGTGCGAAAGAACCCCTTCACGCCGTGATGCACCGTTTCTAAGCAATTAGCAAGCCATCTGACGACAAAGGGTGCGCAAAAGCGGGCGTCTTGCTATACTCCACGCCAAGCGCTGATTTGCTCCGGCTTGCGGGCGCTTTTTATAAATACAGCTAAAAACGGATCGCTCGATTAAGACCCGGCCCCGTTTTTGGTGAACCGGGTTTTTTTGCGCCATGTCCTTTATTGCCGAGGCCAAGTCCTTGTCCATTAGCGACCCGCTGACGCTTCAATGTGGAGCGGTGTTGCCGAGTTACGAGCTCTCTTATGAGACGTACGGTCGCTTGAACGCCGACGCGAGCAATGCGGTCCTGATCTGTCATGCCCTGAATGCCTCGCACCACGTTGCAGGCGTTTATGCAGACGAAACGGGTGCCGTTCAACCAAAGTCGGAAGGTTGGTGGGACAACATGGTGGGTCCCGGCAAGCCGGTTGATACCAACCGTTTCTTTGTGATTGGTGTGAACAACATCGGTTCGTGTTTCGGGTCGACGGGGCCGGCCAGCATCAACCCAGTAACGGGGGCTGCGTGGGGCGCTGACTTTCCGGTGGTAACCGTCGAGGATTGGGTGACGACACAGGCCAAATTGTTGGATGCGCTGGGCATCACACAATTAGCAGCCGTGATGGGCGGTAGTTTGGGCGGCATGCAGGCCACCAGCTGGACGCTTCAGTACCCAGAGCGCGTACGCCACGCGGTGGTCGTAGCCAGCGCGCCTAACTTGACCGCAGAGAACATTGCATTCAACGAAGTGGCACGCCGCGCCATCGTGACCGACCCCGATTTTCATGAAGGCTTTTACCGACGCCATGGGACCTTACCGCGGCGTGGGCTGCGCATCGCACGCATGATTGGTCATATCACCTACCTCAGTGACGACGTGATGAATGCCAAGTTTGGTCGTCGGCTGCGAGACGCTGTATCGAATGCGGTGCAGCGTGACTACCACTTCACCACCCAAGGCGTCGAGTTCGAAATTGAGAGTTATTTGCGCTACCAGGGTGACAAGTTTGCCGAATACTTTGACGCCAACACCTACTTGCTTATCACCCGCGCACTTGACTATTTCGACCCTGCGCGCGCGTACGGCGGGGATTTATCCGCCGCCTTTGCACCCGTAAAGGCCAAATTTTTATTGGTGAGTTTCACCACCGATTGGCGCTTCTCGCCAGCCCGCAGTCGCGAGATGGTTCGTGCGCTGCTGGATAATCACCGCCGGGTTTCTTATGCCGAAGTTGATGCCCCCCACGGTCACGATGCGTTCCTCATGGATGACAGCCGATACCATGGCGCCGTGCGTGCCTACTTTGACAAAGAGGTGGCCGTATGAGTGCCGACCAAACGATGCAAACGTTGGCTGAGCTGGTACCGATTGGCAGCCGTGTTTTGGACTTGGGGTGCGGTGATGGGCGGTTTCTCGCTTACCTGCAAACGCACCGGGGGTGCACCGGTTATGGCGTTGAGATCGACGACACCAAAATTCCTGCCTGTATCGCTCGCGGCGTCGATGTGTTGCAACTCAACTTGGATGAGGGCCTTCAGATGTTTGAAGACAACTCGTTTGACGTGGTGTTGCAACTCGATACCTTGCAGCATTTGCGCAATGCAGAGGTGATGTTGCGTGAAACCGCGCGTGTAGGCCGCATCGGCATCGTGGCGTTTCCCAATTTTGCCCACTGGCCGAACCGATTACAGGTGTTGCTGGGTCGCATGCCAGTTACGAAACGCCTACCCTACCAGTGGTACAACACGCCAAATATCCGGGTGGGAACGTTTGCTGACTTTGAGGTTTTGGCGCAGGCAAATCACTTGCAAATTGAAGAATGCTTTGGCATTGATGCGGGCAAGGTGTGCCGGTGGTTACCTAACCTGCTTGCCAGTACGGCCGTCTTTAAGTTTCACCGCTAGTCAGGCCGCCCGCGGCTTGGCAACCCGCTGTAAAGACAGCCACCATAAGCCCGCGCCGGTAATGACGACGGGCACTGCAGCGCCGATATTCAGCCAAGCCCAGCCCTGGGTATTGATGAGCGCGCCGGAGGCAAACGAACTCAACGCCATCAGCAAGAAGGTGAAAAAGTTAATCGCGCCTTGCGCTTTGTCTTTCTCAGCCGGTGTGTAGGCCTCCAGTGACAGTGTTGTACTGCCGGTGAATAGGAAGTTCCAACCAACACCCAATACGAACAGCGCAACCGTGAAATGGGTCAAATCCTCCCCATTCAGTGCCACGGCAATGCATACGAGGTTGAGCAATACCCCTACACCCATAATGCGCAAAACGCCAAAGCGCTTGATCAGGTGGCCGGTAAAGAAGCCCGGCGCGAACATACCGAAAACATGCCACTCCAGAACCCAGGCAATATTCTCAAAGCTCATGCCGCAGACCTGCATCGCCAGCGGTGTCGCCGCCATTAAGAGGTTCATCACCGCGTAGCCCAAAGCGGCACCGAGAGTGGCCACTACAAAGACGGGCTGTCGCCAAATTTCAGACATGGGGCGCCCGGTGTCGCTGTTGCTGGTACGTTTGGGGACCGGTGGAAATTGCATTTGCGCCATGACCACCATCGACAGCAACGCGGCTACCGCCAACGTGAGGTAGGCACCGGTAAAAGGTGTTGACGTTAGATTGCGCGTATAGGCGGCCAAATTGGGCCCAACCACAGCGCCCAATAGCCCGCCGGCGAGCACCAGTGATACGGCCTTTTCTTTAGCCGTCTTATCCGCCACCTCGGCAGCGGCAAATCGGTACAGCTGGCCATTCGCGCTGTAGTAGCCTGCCAAAACGGTGGCAACCACCAGCAGCCAAAAACTGCCAATGACAGACGCCCACGCACACAACAGCGCAGAAATAAACGCCATTAACAAACCCAACTGAAATGAGGTTCGGCGCCCCCAGCGCATTTGCGATTGTGCGACCAAACCTGTGCTTAGTGCACCGCCCACCACGTAGCCTGTTACGGGTAGCGTTGCCATCCAGCCCACCGGCGCCAGCGCCAAGCCCACCAGGCCATTGATACCAATGAAGACCACGTTATTGGTCAGAAACAAACCTTGTGCTAGCGCGAGTAACCAGAGATTACGGTTCATGGAGACGTCCTGTTTTAGGGGTTGAGCTGGCTGAATAAGTGGGTTGCGGCGATGGCAGCGGTCTCCGTGCGTAACACCCGGCTACCCAACCGGTAGGGGGAAAATCCATGCGTCATCGCCAACTGCTCTTCTTCGGGTGTAAAACCGCCCTCAGGGCCAATCAGCACACAGGTGTGGCCGCTAGGCGTTGCGGGCGCTGCTTCTTGCGATGCCGGTGGTGCGAGCGACAAGATGACCCTGCGAGGCTTTGATGCCTCGCTATCCGCGCCTTGAGTATGTTGCTGTCCTCGCAACCAATGGGCTAAGTCAAGCGGTGTGTCGATGAGCGGTACCCGGTTGCGCCCGCATTGTTCGCAGGCGCCCACTGCAATCGCCTCCCAATGGGCGCGGCGTTTCTCAGCACGTTCGCCAGTGAGGCGGACCACGCTGCGTTGACCCATGAGCGGTGTAATGTGCATCACGCCCAGCTCAGTTGCCTTTTCGACCAACCAGTCCATCCGCTCGTTCGCGGGCATGCAAACCGCGAGTTGAACGGCCGCAGCCGCTTCACGTTCGACCGGGTGGTGGTTGCCAATGGTTACGTCAACTGCCTGTCGGCCCATGGCGGTGATGACGGCGTCGTATTCGCCGCCACGGCCATCGAATAGCGTGATCACGCTACCCGGCTG
>JBMTSM010000055.1:0-9464 GCA_049448275.1 Burkholderiaceae bacterium | reverse complement strand
GCCGAGATACCTTACAAAAATAACCGAAAGCGAAGATATGCAAACTGCAACACCGACCACCGAAGCCACCCGGCGGGCTCCTGTTACCCACAAACCCAGCGCGTCGCTGGCCGACGCAAACGCCTACGCGCAATACCAAATCATCCGACGCAATGGCGCGGTGGTCCCTTTCGAACCCAGCAAAATCGCAATCGCGATGATGAAAGCTTTTTTGGCGGTTCACGGCACGCAAGGTGCGGCATCCGCCAGCGTCCGCGAAACCGTCGACGAACTGACCCAAGGCGTGGTGCGCGCGCTCCTGCGCTCGCGTCCCGGCGGCGGCACATTCCACATTGAAGATATCCAAGACCAAGTCGAATTGGGTCTGATGCGCGGTAGCCACCATGAAGTGGCTCGCGCCTACGTGCTTTACCGCGAGCGCCGTTCACAAGAGCGCCAGCAGAGCAAGCAAACCGAAGCGCCAGCCGCTACAGAAAACACCATCCATGTGGTTGACAATGGCCAACGCATGCCCCTGAACATGGAGGCATTACGCCAATCCATTTTGGCCGCATGCGAAGGTCTGAACGCGGACGTTCGCCCCGAGCCCATCTTTGCTGAGACCATCCGTAACCTGTACGACGGGGTACCGTTTGACGAGGTGCAAAAAGCAGCCATCTTGGCTGCACGCACGCTGATCGAAAAGGAGCCTGATTACACCTACGCGACGTCGCGTCTGCTTTTGCAAACCATCGCAAAAGAGGTTTTGGGTCGTCCGGTCAGCCAAGCAGAGCTGACAACCAGCTATGCCGAATACTTCCCCACATTCATCAAACGCGGGGTCGAAGCTGAATTACTTGACGAACGGTTAGCGCAATACGACCTGGCTCGCCTGGGCGAGGCGCTGAAACCGGAACGTGACTTCCAGTTCGACTACCTCGGCCTGCAGACACTTTACGACCGCTACTTCTTACACATCCGTAAGCAGCGCATCGAACTGCCCCAGGCGTTTTTCATGCGGGTTGCTATGGGCCTGGCACTCGAAGAAATCGACCGCGAAGCGCGTGCGATCGAGTTCTACGAAGTGCTTTCCAGCTTTGACTTCATGTCGAGCACACCAACCCTGTTCAACAGCGGCACCTTAAGAAGCCAGCTGTCATCTTGCTACCTCACCACCGTCCCCGATCACTTAGATGGTATCTACGAGTCGATCAAGGAAAACGCCCTGCTCTCGAAATTTGCAGGCGGCTTGGGCAATGACTGGACGCGCGTGCGCGCCCTGGGTTCCCACATCAAAGGCACCAATGGCGAATCGCAAGGCGTGGTGCCTTTCCTGAAGGTGGTCAACGACACGGCTGTTGCCGTTAACCAGGGCGGCAAGCGCAAAGGCGCTGTGTGCACCTACCTTGAGTCTTGGCACCTGGACGTTGAGGAGTTCTTGGAGTTGCGCAAAAACACCGGCGATGATCGCCGCCGGACGCATGACATGAACACGGCCAACTGGATCCCCGACTTGTTCATGCGCCGCGTGATGGAACGTGGTGACTGGACCTTGTTCTCCCCCGCCGACGTGCCCGACCTCCACGACCTGTTTGGCGCCGCATTCGAGCAAGCCTACGTGGCCTACGAAGCCAAGGCCGATCGCGGTGAAATTACCCACTACCGTCGCCTGCCCGCCACCGATCTGTGGCGCAAGATGCTGACCATGCTGTTCGAAACCGGCCACCCTTGGATCACCTTCAAGGATGCCTGTAACGTGCGTTCACCCCAACAACACTGCGGTGTCGTGCACTCGTCCAACCTCTGCACGGAAATCACACTGAACACCAGCGATACCGAAACGGCGGTGTGCAACTTGGGTTCAGTCAACCTATCACGCCACTTAAAAGACGGTGCCAATGGCAAAGAGCTCGATCACGACAAACTGAAGCGTACGATCACGATCGCCATGCGCATGCTCGATAACGTGATCGACATTAATTACTACGCGGTTAAAAAGGCACGTGACTCAAACATGCGTCACCGCCCCGTTGGTCTGGGCATCATGGGTTTCCAAGATAGCCTGTATGAAATGCGTACCCCCTACGGTTCTCAAGCGGCGGTTGACTTCGCCGACCGCGCCATGGAAGCGGTTTGCTACAACGCCTATTGGGCATCCAGTGATTTGGCAAAAGAGCGTGGCCGCTACAGCACCTTTACAGGCTCTTTGTGGGATCAGGGCATTCTGCCTTTTGACACCATCGATTTGTTGGAAAAGTCGCGCGGCGGCTACGTCGAAGTGGATCGCTCATCAACCCTGGACTGGGACGCCTTGCGTCAAAAGATCGCCAAGGATGGGATGCGCAATTCAAATTGCGTCGCCATCGCGCCGACTGCCACCATCTCTAACATCATTGGTGTAGACGCGTCGATCGAGCCCAGCTTTGGCAACCTGTCGGTTAAGTCGAACCTGTCCGGTGAGTTCACCATCGTGAACAGCTACCTGGTGCGCGATCTGAAACGCTTGGGTTTGTGGGATGACGTGATGGTCATGGACTTGAAACATTTCGACGGCTCATTGAGCGCGATCGATCGGGTCCCTGATGACATCAAGTCTCTCTACGCAACCGCTTTTGAAATCGATACCAGCTGGTTGATTGAAGCCGGTGCGCGTCGCCAAAAGTGGATCGATCAAGCTCAATCTCTGAACATCTACATCGCAGGCGCCTCTGGTAAGAAGCTCGATGAGACCTACAAGCTGGCTTGGTTACGTGGCCTAAAAACCACCTACTACTTGCGCACCATGGCCGCAACCAGTATCGAGAAATCGACTGGTCGGGCGGGTCAGATGAACGCGGTTTCCAACCAGTCTTCAACGCCAAGTGCGGCAGCGCCTGCGGTTGCCGCGCCAGCCGCAGTAGCCGCCACGGATGTGAAGTTCTGCGCGATCGACGACCCAGGTTGCGAGGCCTGCCAGTAATTTGAAAATGCGCCATTCAAGATCAACAAATTTTGAATGGCGCTAATCAAAAAACGACTTCACGATTAGCAATTTTTAAAAAACAAAAAGCAAAATAAAACGATGCGAAAGCACAACACACATTAAAAGAAACAAAGCGTTTTGCTTTTCTTTTTTTTATGTCGCTTTGATAATTCAACGAAACGGATACACAACACATGCTGACTTGGGATCAAGACAATTTAACGACTACACAAACGCCAACGGCTTCAACCGAAACGTCGTTCAATGACCTGCCATCAACGGCAAAACCCACAGCTCACGCTGGCGAATCCAGTATTGCTTCTAACTCCGGTGCACACACGATGTCTGCACCGTCCGCTGGCCGCGTTAAAGCCTCCGACAAGCGCATCATCAACGGTAAAACGGACGTCAACCAATTGGTGCCGTTCAAGTACAAGTGGGCGTGGGAGAAATATCTGGCGAGTTGTGCCAACCATTGGATGCCACAAGAGGTCAATATGACCCGTGATATCGCCTTATGGAAGGACCCCAATGGCCTGACCGAAGACGAGCGACGCATCGTCAAACGCAACCTCGGTTTCTTTGTGACAGCCGACTCTTTGGCTGCCAACAACATCGTGTTGGGTAGTTACCGGCATATCACTGCACCAGAGTGCAGGCAATTCTTGTTGCGCCAAGCGTTTGAAGAAGCGATTCATACGCACGCTTACCAGTACATCGTCGAGTCGCTGGGCTTGGATGAGTCTGAAATTTTCAACGCGTATAACGAAGTCGAATCAATTCGGGCCAAGGATCAATTCCTCATCCCTTTCATTGAAGTACTGTGCGATCCCAACTTCAAAACTGGCACGCTTGAGACTGACCAAGCGTTACTGAAGTCGTTGATCGTGTTCGCCTGTTTGATGGAAGGCATGTTCTTCTACGTGGGCTTTACGCAGATTCTGGCTTTGGGCCGTCAAAACAAGATGACTGGCGCTGCAGAGCAGTACCAATATATCTTGCGTGATGAATCCATGCACTGCAATTTCGGTATTGATGTGATCAACCAAGTCAAACTAGAGAACCCTGGTTTGTGGACGGCCGAATTCAAAGACGAGATTCGTGCATTGTTTATGCAAGCAGTAGAACTTGAATACCGATATGCCGAGGACACGATGCCGCGCGGCGTTTTGGGCTTGAACGCGTCCATGTTTAAGGGTTATTTGCGCTATATTGCAAACAGACGCGCACAACAAATCGGTTTGGAGCCTTTGTTTGCGGCGGAAGAGAACCCCTTCCCCTGGATGAGTGAAATGATTGACTTGAAGAAAGAGCGTAATTTCTTTGAAACGCGCGTGATCGAGTATCAAACCGGTGGCGCCCTTTCTTGGGATTAATGGCGTTTGATGCAGCAGACTTTTACAAAGCCCACAACCTTATCAACAGATGAGGTTGGGGGCTTTTTCGCAGAATTCTATGGTGTTGCTTGGGAGATGGGCAGAGTCCACAACCTTGCAGAATCATTGAATCGCCACTTCGGCCTCAACGCTTAAGTGGTGTTATTTGAAAATCCAAAAAGGAGAAAATCATGGCAACTGCAAAAAAGGCAACAGCGAAAAAAGCTGCTGCAAAGAAACCCGCCGCTAAGAAAGTAGCAGCTAAGAAACCCGCCGCTAAGAAAGTAGCAGCGAAGAAGCCAGCAGCGAAAAAAGTAGCAGCGAAGAAGCCTGCTGCCAAGAAAGTAGCAGCGAAGAAGCCAGCAGCGAAAAAAGTAGCCGCTAAGAAAGTAGCAGCGAAGAAGCCAGCAGCCAAGAAAGCCGCCGCTAAAAAGCCTGCTGCTAAGAAAGCTGCCGCTAAAAAGCCCGCAGCTAAGAAAGCCGCCGCTAAAAAGCCAGCAGCCAAGAAAGCTGCCGCTAAAAAGCCTGCTGCTAAGAAACCTGCTGCTAAAAAGGCCGCTAAAAAGCCTGCTGCAAAGAAGGCATCCAAAGCACCCGCTGCTCGGACCACACTGACGCCTCAGGCTGCTTGGCCTTTCCCAACCGCTGACAAGCCTTAATTGGTTTTACAGTGGTAAGTCGAGTCTGATCGAAAGATCAGACCGCCAAGTAAAAACCCAAGATTCTTATCTTGGGTTTTTTTATGGTTTCTTGGTTGAGTAGCGAAGCTCGGTCGCGTACTGCCGCATCTGCTCGCTTTCGGTGACGTCTAAGGGCCACTCGAACACCAACGCGTAGCGTGTCTCGCCATCCAAACGCTGGGATGGTGTACGCCAGTCATCGGGGCCAAACCCCTGTGCTGCAAAGGCGATACCATCCGCGTTCGCAAGGGACAGCCAAACCTCAGGCGTCTCAATCGGTTCAGTCGATCCATTTTCAATGACTACATTAAGCTGAAGCACGCCACCCGACAACTGTACAACCGATGACGAGATGATCTTGACCGCGTTCAAATCGCGCTTGAGCGGTACCTCGCAACCAACCGGTTGACACATTCTCAATAGTTGCACGCTCGCATTCGGCCACCGCTCCTGCAAATGGTCACGCTGCAGATACAGCAGTTGCCCGATGAGTGCAAGCAACAGTAAACCGATCAAGATATTCAGAACCGCACGCCACAGCGCACTAGCGGATGGGTTCGCTATGGGTGGGGGCTCCACCAGTGGCAAACGATCGATAGCCTCAATGCGCTCGCTTTGCGGCGTGTTGAGGGCGGGATCAAAACCCGTGACGACCTTTTCAAAGAGCTGATCGACGACAACGTCATCGGATGCAGAGACATCCGATAAGTCACTCAGATTTGTCGATTCGTTTGGAGTGTCACTGGGCGCTTCACCCGAATCAGCCGGCTCTGCAGCCGGTGTCAGCGTTGGTATACCCACATGGTTAACCACATCGAAGAGAAAGTGACATCGACCGCAACGCGCCCAGCCATTTGATCGCTGCAATAACGCGATATCGGCTTGCAATGTTGTGGCGCACTGCGGGCACTGCGTCGTCAAATGGGTTTCAAGCGACTGCGTGGCCATCTGCATACGCGGCTATTTAGCCTTCATGGTGCATGCGCACCCATCAAGACCCAGCCCTCCGATTCATCCAACACACTCAGCGCGAGGTATGGGGCATACGCGGCTTTCAGTTCATCGACTTGCCTCGACAAGATACCCGCTAAAACGAGATCTCCTTGCGGTGCCACATGCCCACATAACAGCGGTGCCAGGAGCTTCAGAGGGGTCGCCAGGATGTTGGCAAGTACCACTTGGTACTGCCCACGGGCAACATCAGGCAAGCCAGAACGCAGGGTCACGCAATTGACCGCCGCATTGCCATCCGTGGATGTGACCGCCGCCGGATCAATATCGACGGCATCGATATCGGTGGCACCAAATTTGAATGCGGCCATCGCAAGAATCCCAGAACCACAACCGTAATCAAGCGTCCGTTTGTTGGCCATATCCTGCTGAGCAATCCAGCGTAAGCACATGCGCGTGGTCGGATGGGTACCCGTGCCGAACGCTAAGCCAGGGTCCAGCCTCAAAAAAGTGCGTGCCGCGGCTGGCGGTTCGTGCCAAGTTGGCACAATCCAAAAGTCAGGTGTGATTTCGACCGGCGTGAACTGTGATTGCGTGAGCCGCACCCAATCTTGATCCTCAAGCTCAGTCACACCCTGTACCGCACAGCCCTCAAACAGCGTCATATCGGTCAGCGCATCCGCCGCGACTTCAGCCATGTCACGCGTCTCAAACAGCGCTGTCACTCTCGAGCGATCCCAGCCTGGTTCTGGCGCTGGCATGTCTGGCTCCCCAAACAGCGCGCGCTCCGCTGGTGTGTGTGCATCGGCATCCTCAACGGATACGCTCAGCGCATCCAATGCCTCAAGGACATCGCTCAGCGCCTCAACACGAGTTTGCGGGGCTAACAGCTTCAATTCAAACATGTCAACTTTCAAAAACCCCTGACCCACGGGGCCACTCAGCGTGGGTGCTGCTCCAACCACTTCTCTAGATAGTGGATGTTGGTGCCGCCAGCAACGAACTTGGCATCAACCATCAATTCCCGATGGAGGGGAATATTGGTTTTAATTCCCTCCACAATCATCTCTGACAGCGCCGAGCGCATGCGCGCGAGCGCTTGATCACGCGTATCGCCGTAAACAATCAACTTACCAATCATGGAGTCATAGTGACTTGGAACAGTGTAGTTGTGATACGCATGCGAGTCCACCCGAACGCCCGGGCCTCCTGCCGTATGCCATCCGGTGATTTTTCCGGGTGACGGCATGAAGCTGAAGGGATCTTCTGCGTTTATCCGACACTCAATGGCATGACCACTGACACGCACGTCTTTTTGCGCGAACGGGAGCTTTGAACCCGCTGCAACCTCAATTTGGGTTTTAACAATATCAATGCCCGTCACCAACTCGGTTACGGGGTGTTCCACTTGGACACGGGTATTCATCTCGATGAAGTAAAACTCGCCATCTTCGTACAGAAACTCAAACGTACCCGCACCCCGATACCCAATCTTTTTGCAAGCTGCGGCGCAGCGTTCACCGATTTTCTCGATGAGACGACGCGGGATACCGGGTGCAGGCGATTCCTCAATCACTTTCTGGTGCCGACGCTGCATCGAACAATCGCGCTCACCCAAATGAACCGCATTTTTATGGGTATCGGCAATAATTTGGATTTCTACGTGCCGTGGGTTTTGGAGGTACTTCTCCATGTAAACCGCTGGATTACCAAAGGCACTACCGGCCTCCGCTTTGGTCGTCTGTACGGCATGTAGCAGCGCCGCCTCGGTGTGCACGACACGCATTCCCCGACCACCGCCCCCACCTGCCGCTTTGATGATCACGGGATAGCCGATTGACTTGGCAATCCGCTTGATTTCAACGGGGTTGTCAGACAACGCACCTTCTGAACCTGGCACCGTCGGTACACCCGCCCGAATCATGGCTTGCTTCGCCGACACTTTGTCACCCATCAACCGGATAGACGCCGCAGTGGGGCCGATGAAAACAAAACCAGAGTTTTCAACGCGCTCAGCGAAATCCGCGTTCTCGCTGAGGAAACCGTAGCCAGGGTGGATCGCTTCGGCATCGGTCACCTCAGCGGCGGAGATGATCGCCGGCATGTGAAGATAACTTTGCCCAGACGGTGCGGGACCAATACAAACGGCCTCATCAGCCAACTTCACGTACTTGGCATCCCGATCAGCCTCGGAATAAACCATGACCGCTTTGATACCCATTTCGCGACAAGCACGTTGAACGCGCAACGCGATTTCGCCCCGGTTGGCGATGAGAATCTTTTTAAACATAGGCAACGATCACTCGATTTCGAAGAGAGGCTGGCCGTACTCCACGGCCTCACCGTCTTGCACCAAGACCGTTTTGATGACGCCCGCACGGTCCGACTCGATCTCATTCAAAATCTTCATCGCTTCAACGATACACAGACGCTGACCGACCTTTACACTCGCTCCTACGTCTACAAAGGGATCGGCGCCGGGACTCGCCGCGCGATAAAAAGTACCCACCATCGGCGACTTAACCAAGTGTGCGGTGGCAACCGGCGCGGCCGGCGGCGCTTCGACAACCGGCACTGGCGCTGCTGCAACCGGCGCAGCTGCAAGTGGTGCCGAGGTTGCTGGGGCATGATATGCAACAGTCGCGTGCGGCTCGCTTTTGACAATGCGCACCTTGCCTTCGGCTTCAGTGATTTCCAACTCAGAAACGTTTGACTCAGACACCAAATCGATCAGCGTCTTTAATTTTCGTAAATCCATTTGCACACTCACCTTTGAAGAGGGGTATTTTGTTCGATCAGGCAGTGTACAAGAATTAGATTACGCATTTAAGTATAAAAAAGATAATTTAAATACTGGCAAAACGGGAAAATCGCACTTTTTAAGCGCTTTTAAATACTTTTTTGCAGAAATTAAACGCCGTCAGCCCACCCACCGCGCAGGTGGCGTTTTGCGTCAGCTCTCAAGAATGCGTTTCATCGCCGCGAAGTCAGAATCCTCCAATTTACCGACCTTTTGAAGGACAATGCGGTCGTTTTTGTCAATAAAGACGGAAAAAGGCAGCCCCCCGCTGGGGTTGCCTAAGGTTTTAGACAGCGTTGTGCCCGCCATCCCTGCCAGTGCGATGTCAAATGCCACCGGCCAATTACCGAGAAACGAGCCCACCGCATCCGCCCGATCAACAGCCAAACCCAATACCTGTACGTTGGGCCTATTTTGTTGAAAAAAGGCGTCAATTAAAGGCATTTCCTCCACACAGGGTGGACACCAAGTAGCCCAAAAGTTGACCAGCAAGGGCTTGCCCTTGTACGACGACATCGGCAAAGACTGCCCATCCAGTCGTACAAAGGTCTCCGCCCAAAAAGCTTGCACGGCTGCATCGGCAACGTCGGTGGTTTGATAGCGCCAAGCGGCGACGCCCGCACCGAGGCCCATTGCAGCGGCCCCAGCGACCAACACGGTACGGCGCGATAGTGCGCGCTCTTTTGTCATGCATCCCCCTTTGATTGAAATGTTGC
>JBMTSM010000054.1:0-9794 GCA_049448275.1 Burkholderiaceae bacterium | reverse complement strand
CCCTGCGCTGCTGTTGGGCGTGACGCGTGTGGGTGGCGTTGGCCCTTTGGGTGGTGTCCCGAGGTCACCCCACTTGGGAACTAAAAACCAGACACTACCGGCGATACAAACCGTCCAAAACCAGATCCCAGACGTCATTGGCTGAACCGTACCGTCCATGGCCTCACCCAGCCAGGTGCCGACGGCGAACGCACTCACCATCATGAGAAATCCATTCAGCGCGGCGGCGGCACCAGCCATCCTTGGGAACGGTGACACGGCACCGGATTGACCACAGGGTTGATGAATGCCATGTCCGACCAGCAGTACCAGCAGCGGAACCATGATTGACCAGTAATCCACAACCCCGACCAGCGGTAAGGCTCCCATGGTGGTTCCTGCGCCCAGCGTGATGAATCCGCCCATGCGAAGCGTGCGTTGAATCCCCCATCGAACAATCAAACGACGACACAAAAAGGTGCCGCCGATGTAGGCGATGCTGATGGCCAACATGGTGACGCCCAGTTCCAGTTTGCTGATTTTCAATATCTCGAGAAAGACAAACGAAGAGCCGGCCAAAAATGTAAACAAGGCAGAGTAAGCAGCTATAGACAGCGCGGTATAGGCCCAAAAGGTGGGCGTTTTGGCGATGAAGACCCAGTTCCCGGTTAACACCGAGAGCGAGAGCGCACGGGGATTTTTATAAGGATTGGTCTCAACGAAGTGCTTTGCCGACACGATCGTAATGATCAGGCCATACACGACGATGCAGCCCATCGCGGTTCGCCATCCATAGAAGTAGCTGGTTGCCGCGCCGACAGGACCGCTGAGACAAGCGAGCACCCCCAATCCGGTGAGGCCCTTGCTCATGGCGCGGGCGCCCTCGATGGGGGCGTATAGGTCTCTAACGATTGCTCGTGCGGTGGATACGGCTGCGCCCATGGCGGCACCCTGAACCGCGCGCCATACGATGAGTAATTCGAAGGTGGGTGCGATCGTAGAGCCGATCGATGCCAACGTAAAAAACACCATGCCCCACACCAATATCGGGCGGCGTCCGAATCGGTCGGACAAGGGGCCCCAAAACAATTGGGAGATACCGAATGCCAGTGAGAGGGCGGTCAGCGTGAGCTGGGCCTGCATCATCGAGCCCGCGAGGTCTTGAGTCAGGCTCGGTAGCGCGGGCAGGTACAGGTCAGTCGTGATGGGCTGAATGCCCAGCAACAGTGACAGCAGCACCACCACCAATTGTGGGGTCATGGGAGCGCTAGGCGTACCCGAAGAGGCAGTAACTTGATTGGTTTGCGACATAGAGGCTAACGATCCAACGCGGACCTGGTTTTTATTGACCGCGCAAAAAGAGGCGATCGAGGTCTTTCAGCGTGAGTTGTTGCCAGGTTGGACGACCATGGTTGCACTGGTCTGCGCGCTCGGTGACTTCCATTTGTCGTAACAGTGCGTCCATTTCGGGTAGTGTGAGTTGGCGATTTGCCCGCACGGCACCATGGCACGCCATCGTGCCAAGCAATTCGTTTTGAGCGCGGGTGATGACGGTGCTTGCATCGTGTTGCGCGAGCTCACCCAATACACTGCGAGCCAGCGCAACCGGGTCACCCTTGGCTAAGGTGGTTGGCACGGCCCGCACAGCGAGGCTGCGGGCGCTCAAGGCGTCAATCCCTAATCCCAATAATTGCAGGGTCTCGGCATGGCTTTGCGCCGTGGCAATTTCGGTTGGCGTCGCGGCAAACGATGCGGGAATCAACAGCGGCTGACTTGGCATCGATTTGACGGCATCGCCCGCGTGGACAGCTGTTTGGACGGCATCCAATTGTTGCTTCAGGCGCTCGTAGACGATGCGCTCATGCGCTGCATGCATGTCCACGATCACCAAGCCGTGTGCGTTTTGGGCCAGGATGTAGATTCCATGAATTTGGGCAATCGCGCGCCCCAATGGTTGATCGACCTCGACATCACGGGGCCTCGGCTCCGATGCCGTCGGTTCGCCCGGCGCCTGCGACGTGGTGCCACCCCAGAGATGACTGAGCTCATTGATTGCGGCGGCACTGGCACGACCGGGGTTGATATAACTGCCGGTATTTCGCCAGGGTAAGGGGTTTTGCCCGCTTGTGGCCAAGGGCGGGTTATTTGCCAGAAAGGGCGGCTGCGCTGCCGCCATCGGAGGCTCTGAGGGCGTGGCCTCTGCCGCATTGAGTGCGCCGGCGCGTGGCTTGGAGAGGGCCTGTAAAACGCCCTTTGCGACCGCTTGGTGTACGGCACCACTGTCGCGGAACCGCACCTCAATTTTGGTCGGGTGCACGTTGACATCCACCCGGCTGGGGGCAATGTCGATGTAGAGCACATAGACGGGTTGGCGGTGGCCGTGCAGGACGTCTTCGTAGGCGCTGCGGGCGGCGTGTGTGATGACCTTGTCGCGCACAAAACGGCCGTTCACATAGGCGAATTGTTGATCCGCTCGTGCCCGAGCGTGATCCGGCAGGCCCGCTCGCCCACGCACTCGCAGGCCGACGTCGCCAGCGGCGATCTCAAAGTCAACGGGCACGCTTTGCGTTTTGAAGTTGTCGCCCAAAATATCGGCCATGCGTTGGAGTGTGGCTGCGTCGTCATCGGGCGCAAAGTCATCGGTTGCAGGCGGACGCCACTGCTCAACCAGTTTGCCGTCATGCCAAATCGCAAAAGTGACCCAAGGCCGAGCCAGTGCATGGCGTCTCACAGCCTCGATGCAGTGGGCCAGCTCGGTTGCGTCAGTTTTCAGGAATTTGCGTCGAGCTGGTGTGGCGAAAAACAGTTCATGAACCGTCACGGTCGTGCCGACTTGGCGCGCGCCGGCGCTCAGTTCACCGGTCCCGCCGTCCAGCAGCCACGCGTGGGTGTCTTGTACGGTCCGACTGAGGATACTGACCTCGGCGACCGAGTTGATCGCTGCCAACGCCTCGCCTCTAAATCCCATGGTCTGAACCGACTCGAGGTCATTCAAGTCGGCAATCTTGCTGGTGGCATGGCGCTTCAGTGCCAGCGGTAACTGTGTTTTGGGGATGCCTTGACCGTCGTCCTCCACGCTGATGAGGCGGACGCCGCCGCCCAGCAGTCGCACCGTGATGGTCGATGCGCCCGCGTCCAGCGCGTTGTCGACCAACTCGCGCACCACGGATGCCGGGCGCTCGACGACCTCCCCAGCCGCGATTTGGCTGATCAGGGTGTCCGGCAGCTCTTTGATGGCGCGGTCACCTTGGGGGCTTGGATGGGGGTGAGACATAGCCAACCATTTTAGGGCCATGGTGTTCGAGGCATCGGAGGCTCGTGCGAGATAATGCCTGCATGGAAATTATTAGCTTTCTGATCGACTTCATCCTCCGAATCGACGTGCACTTGGCCCAGCTGGTGCAGGACTATGGGACTTTTGTCTACGTGGTGTTGTTTGCCATCATTTTTGTCGAGACCGGGTTCGTGGTCATGCCTTTTTTACCGGGGGACTCGCTGCTGTTTGTCGTGGGTGCAATGGCGGCCACAGGGGCCTTGGATTTGCCCATGGTGATGATCCTGCTGCTGATCGCGGCGATATTGGGCGATCAATGCAACTACAGCATTGGGCGGTATTTTGGGCCCAAGGTTTTCCAGTGGGAGGACAGTCGCTTTTTCAACCGTCGGGGGTTTGACCGCGCGCACGATTTCTATGAGCGGTATGGTGGTGTGACGATCGTTCTGGCTCGCTTTATGCCTTTTGTGCGCACCTTTGCACCGTTCGTGGCGGGTGTGGCGGCGATGGATCGTCGGATGTTTACCTTCTACAACGTGTTCGGCGCGGTGGTCTGGGTCGTCGGTGTGAGCGGCGCGGGTTACCTGTTTGGTAATCTGCCGTGGGTAAAGGAAAACCTCGAATTCATCATTTGGGGGTTGATTTTGATTCCCGGCCTGATCGCCATTTGGGGTGGCCTAAAAGCGCAATCGACCCCCAAAGCCGAACCACGGACGCCCAGCTGAGCGTGGTTTCCGTCCGTTAGATTTGGCGGCTGCGCGCCAAGGGGGGATTGCTCTCAAAATAGCGTTTGATGCCCTTTAAAAGCGCATCTGCGACTTGCGCTTGGTAGGCATCACTGCGCAGGCGCTTTTCTTCATCGGGGTTGCTGATGAAAGCCGTTTCGACCAGCACACTCGGTACATCGGGCGCCTTGAGGACGGCAAATCCCGCCTGCTCAACCCGGGGCTTGTGCAGGTTGCCGATGCGACCCAATTCCCCGAGCATCGCATCGCCCAGGCGCAAGCTGTCTTTGATTTGAGCGGTTGTGCTCATGTCGATGATGGCTTGACTGACTTGTGCGTCTTTGATTTCTTGGTTAGCGCCGCCCACCAGGTCGGCGGCATTTTCTTTCGACGCCATCCAACGCGCAGCGGCGCTGGTTGCACCTTTGGTGCTCAGCGCAAAAATGCTGGCCCCTTGGGGTCGAGGGGTGTAGAAAGCATCTGCGTGAATGGAGATCATCAGGTCGGAATCAACACGTAACGCCTTTTTGACGCGGCTTTGGAGCGGGACGAAATAGTCGGCGTCCCGCGTCATGAAAGCACGCAAGGGGTTGCCATTGACGGTCGTTTGGTTGATGCGGTCGCGTAATTTCAGGGCTATTTGCAACACCACGTCTTTTTCATAGGTGCCGCCTGGTCCGATGGCACCAGGATCTTCACCCCCATGGCCAGGGTCCAAAGTCACCACAATGATCCGATCGGTTTTTTGAGGCTTTGCCGCCGCCTGCGCCTTGGGTGGCTGAGGCTTGATAGGGGCGCTCAAACCACGCTCTGCGAGTAGATCACCCAACGGGTCAGCGGCAGCCGCCACACTGTTTTCCAGCTGTTTCAGGCGTTGCGCGATCAGCTGCTCCAACGGATCGACGGCGGCCACTGGGTATAGGTCAAACACCAGTCGGTTTTGATAGGGCGCGATCGGATTGAGGCTGAAAACCTGTGGGTTCACCGGTTGCTTCAGGTCAAATACCAATCGCACCACAGTGCTCGAAAATTGCCCCACGCGCACGCCGGCAATGTTGGGGTCACCGGGCACCACTTTGCCAACCAGCTCTTTCAGGGCTGGGTTGAGCGACATGTTTTGGATGTCCACAGCCAGACGGGGCGGATCAGGTACAAAGGTCTCGGTGTAGGTCAGTGCCGCGTCGGACTCGATGGTCACGCGGCTGTAGTCCGGAGAGGGCCACATGCGAACCGCCACAATGCTGGCGCCCCATGCGATCTCAGCGCGACCCAGCGTCAGCAGCGCCACACCGGCGCCGGACAGTTGTTTGAGTGCTTGCCGTCTCTTCATCGGGCGGTTGCCATCGATTCGAGCAGGTGAGCGCCGGCTGGGCTCAGGGCCTGCCAGGTAGCTTGTCGCCATTCCGTTCCATCCGCTGGCCAGCTTAAATGCAGTGCCAAATCGGCAGCTGGCAGACAGTCCTCGGCGCGCTGTGGCCATTCGACCAGCTTGAGCCCTGCGCCGGCGAAGGCGTCCCGAAATCCCGCCTCTTCCCACTCGCGCGGGTCGTCGAAGCGGTAAAAGTCAAAGTGAGAGATGTGGAGGTGCGCCCCCTCGAATTCACCTTCATGCGGCTCGATGATTGCATAGGTCGGGCTTTTGATACGGCCTTGCACACCCAGGGCGCCCAGTAAATGGCGGACAAAGGTGGTTTTGCCTGCCCCTAAATCACCGTGCAAGTTGATGTGCGCATTACAGATAGCGGGACAGACTGCTAACTGCTGAGCGGCTTTTCGGGTGTCGGCCTCAGTGGTCCAAACGGCAGTGTATTCAATGGGTCTCACAGCGTTGCATTATGACGGTTGGGTATGCCTACAATTTGGGGATGGACAATCACCACCCAGACTTAATCAAGAAATTAAATGAATGGGGTCATTCATTGGGATTTTCGCAGATTGGTGTGGCGGATGTGGATTTGCAGGCCAGTGAGCCTGGCTTGCTGGCTTGGCTTGAGGCGGGCTTTCACGGCGACATGAGCTACATGGCGCGTCATGGTCTGCGCCGCGCACGGCCACAGGCGTTGGTACCGGGTACGGTCCGTGTCATCACAGCGCGTATGGACTACGTGCCCACCGATGACGATCAGTGGCGCGATGCCGCATGGGCCACGTTGTCGCGAGCAGACCATGCCTATGTGTCGGTCTATGCGCGGGGCCGCGATTACCACAAGGTGATGCGTAAACGGCTGCAGACGTTGGCTGAGCGTTTGGCAGAGGCGGTATCGCCTCTGGGGTTTCGCGTGTTCACCGATTCTGCGCCGGTGCTAGAGGCGGCGCTGGCGGTAAAGAGCGGGCAGGGCTGGCGCGGCAAGCACACGTTGGTGCTGAACCGATCAAGCGGATCATTTTTCTTTTTGGGCGAGATCTATGTCGACATGGCTTTGCCGCTCACGCCACCCGTGACGTCGCATTGTGGCGAATGCACCGCTTGTTTGGATGTGTGTCCTACCCAAGCGATCGTGGCGCCTTATCGTTTGGATGCGCGGCGCTGCATCTCATACCTCACCATTGAACATGATGGCGTGATTCCCGAGCCGATGCGTCAGGCGATTGGGAATCGAATTTATGGCTGCGATGACTGTCAACTTGTCTGTCCGTGGAACAAATACGCCCAAAAGACGACGGTTGATGACTTTGCGCCGCGCGATGTATGGGGTGAGCCAGATCTCATGGCGATTGCCGCTTGGGATGAGCCGACCTTTTTGAATCAAACAGCGGGGAGTGCCATTCGCCGAATCGGCTTCACCCGTTGGCAACGCAATGTCGCCATTGCCATGGGGAACGCCCTGGCCAGCGACGGTTTATCAGAGGCGCAGCGTGAGGCCTTTAAGGCCGCTTTAACGACACAGATTGGTCACAAAGACGCGGTTGTTTCTCCACATGTGGAGTGGGCCTTGGCACAAAAGCCCGCACAATAATGATTGTGAAAACAACCCATTCCGATCATCTGTTGCTGCGCGCACAGGCCCGCTTGGCGATCGTATTAGATGGCGTTAGCCAGGAATGACAGCGCAAATGACAGGCTAAGGACGGCCATCGCGGTGGATGCGGTTACCAAGCTCGACACATAGGGGCCGTTGTAGCCCATGCGTGCTGCTAACACGTAGCACGTGGAAGCGGTGGGCAGCGCGGAGAACAGTAACAGGGTGGTCGTTTGTGTGCTGTCCAACCCCCACATTTTTGCCATGATGAACGCGACAACGGGCATGGCAAAGTGTCGTACCGAGAGCATGGAGGCTGCCAATACTTTGGCGCGGGGCAGGGCAGACAGCTGCATGCCGGCTCCGGCGGCCATCAAGCCGAGTACCAAACCCGCTTGTCCCACGCGTGTGACGCTGGGCGCCATCCAGTCGGGCACCGTGAATCCTGCTATGTTCGCCAGCAGGCCAGCGGATGTGCCCCAAATGAGGGGATTGCGTATCAGCTCACGACCAAAGTGTTGTTGGCTGTGTTTGGCCATCGGCCAGACGGCGGCAATGTTGAATATCGGGACTGATACCCCAATCAAAATCGCCGTGTAAGCGAGACCGTTATCACCCAACAACTTTTGCGAGACCGCCAACGCGATAAATGAATTGAAGCGAAACCCGACCTGCGCGCTACCAGCGTGGTCGCGGGGGTCGATGTATTTCTTGACGAAAGGCCAATGGGGCACGCTGTAGGCCAATGCGATGCCGCAGATCGCTAACGACACCCCGGCCATCATGAATTGGGACGCGGCATCCAAAGCCAGGGGGTAACGCGTGATGCTTTGAAACAGCAGAACGGGAAACAAAAAGAAGTAGACCAGCGAATCCACCTGCCCCCAAACGGTTCGATCCAGCTTGGTGTATCGACAAATCAGATACCCGCAAATAATGAGCGAGAAATCTGGCAGGATGAGTTGGAGGTAGTTCACAGCCGGTAAGTTTAGCCGCTTTGCAGGCTGATTGATGTTTGTTATGGTTCGTGCCATGCGCCAAAAACCACCGCCTGACCGCAATACTTCGACATCTGATATCGATGCCTTCATCGATGCGATGTGGTTGGAGAATGGACTGGCAAAAAACACCTTGCAGAGCTATCGAAGCGACCTGATGGCTTTTGGGGTGTGGCTGGCGGCGCAGGGGGTCGCGCTGACCGCCTGTCAGACTTACCATCTGACCGATTACATGGCCCAAAGACACGCCAGCAGCAAGGCCAGCTCGGCGAACCGACGCCTGACCGTTTTCAAGCGTTACTTCCGCTGGGCCTTACGCGAACGGCTCATCCAGGCTGATCCCACACTCTCAATTAACCCCGCGCGTACACCGTCGCGCCTCCCCAAGGCGATCACAGAGGCGCAGGTTGATGCGTTATTGGCCGCGCCAGATTTGAATCAAGCCCTTGGCTTGCGTGACCGCACCATGCTTGAGCTCATGTATGCCAGCGGTTTGCGGGTGTCTGAACTTGTGGGCCTGCGGATTTACCAGGTCAATCTTTCCGAGCAGGTTTTGCGGGTGACGGGAAAAGGCAATAAAGAGCGTTTGGTGCCGTTTGGTGAGGCCGCGCATCACTGGCTGGCACGTTACATGAACGAGGCGAGGCCACAGATACTGAAAGGCCAACAAACTGAGGACTTGTTTGTAACCGCGCGCGGTTCGGCGATGAGTCGGGTGATGTTCTGGAACATCGTTAAGAAATCAGCGCAAGCGGCTGGCATCGCCGTCGCCTTGTCTCCGCACACCTTGCGTCATGCGTTTGCGACGCATCTGTTAAACCACGGTGCGGACTTGCGAGCGGTTCAATTGCTACTGGGGCATGCAGACATTTCAACAACCACCATTTACACCCATGTGGCGCGTGAGCGTCTGCGGGTTTTGCATGCACAGCATCACCCGCGCGGGGGTAGTCCGAGTAAATAGGTCAATTCGGTGTCGCTGAAGCCCGCTTGTTTTCGAGCTGCTTCATTGAACGGTGGTTTCAGTTGTGGCGCGTCGTGACGCGCGACCAAGACCTTGTAGTGTTCAACAGCATCGAAAGACTGGGTTTGGCACAGCACGCCGTACCAGTGGTTGCCAATGGCGACATGACCAATCTCATCTCGAAGAATGACGTCCAGAATCGCAATGGCCGCGTGCGCGTCGGGTGTGTCAATGCGCGCGAGTTTTTTCTGGATGATGGGAGTGGCATCGAGACCCCGAGCTTCAAGCGTTCTCGGGACTAAGGCCATTCGTGCCGTGATGTCCTCGGCCGTTTTCTCGCACATGGCCCATAAGCCGTCATGGGCGGTGAAGTCGCCGTAATCCCATGAGCCACCTTGCGGGTGTGGCATGTCATTGAGATGCTTACGCAGCATGGCGAAGTGTGTCGACTCCTCATAGGCGACCCGTAACCAATCCATGTAATACGCTGTGGGCATATCGGGAAATCGCCAGACCGCGTCCAGCGCGAGATTGATGGCATTGAACTCGATGTGACAAATCGCATGGATTAACGCGGCTCGGCCCTCTGTTGTGAAGGGCGAGCGGGTCGGTACGTCGTTTGGCGGCACCAACTGCGGCCGCTCAGGACGACCGGGTACCGCTTGGGCCTCATGGGGATGGCTCAGTTGGATGCGTTGTGAGTGGTCACTACCTTTCCAATCATGGGATTGCGCCGCATCCCAAAGTTCTGCCATGGCTGCAACCTTCTGGCCGGGGTCTGACTGTACCAAGACCATCAAAGCGTGTTCGCGGGGATTCATGCCGGAATTGTAGGGGCTGGGGGGAGACCGAATGGTTGTGGCAATATGGCGTTGATGTGAACGTGCGCGCCCA
>JBMTSM010000053.1:0-9900 GCA_049448275.1 Burkholderiaceae bacterium | reverse complement strand
AGCGCGCGCTGGCCTGGCTTAATCGCCAGGGGACGCATACCCACCCCGACTGCCAGTTGATTCGCGCAGTCTGTGAGCGCCGCCAGTCGGCTGGCTTGTTGCGGGTTTTCGTTGGGATCAATTTCGATACCGACACTGGTGCCGTCGAGGTGATGCGCGGCGATGGTGGGCTGCGAAAAAATTTGAATGGGATGAAAGCCAACCCGAGCAGCGCCTCCCGTGCCAGCCGACGACAAGGCGTCTAACGGCGTGGCGCCGCTGCAGTGAACCGCAACGTGATGGGGTTGCCAGGGGAGGGTGTCGCTTACAGCTTTAATTTGACCATCGGGCACCGTCAACCAAATCCATTCCGCTTTTGCGAGGGCCTCGGTCGTCTGGAGGGGAGGAATCCCCTCAAGCAGGTTATCGGTCGGCGGCGATGACCCCGCGCGACCCACATACCCAACAACGTCTACCCCCGCTTGCTTGAAAGCAAAAGCCAGACTGCGACCCACGCGCCCCGGACCGATAAAGGCCATGCGTGGATACCGCGTGGTCATTGGGCTGCTGGAGTTCAGCGTTTTTTGTACTGCTCGTTACCGAACAGTGCCGCACGCGCTTTCGGGTCAACAAGCGGTTTTCGGCGATCCGCCAAGACCGTGACACCCCGCTTGACCGCTGGGCGCTCGGCGATTCGGTCAAACCAATCTTTCAGTGCCGGGAAATCGGCCCAATCGATGCCTTGGTTCTGCCAACTGCGCAGCCACGGGAACGTCGCAATATCGGCGATGGTGTACTGCTTGCCAGCGATGTACGGTGTCTTGGAGACTTGTTTGTCGAGCACCCCGTAAATACGCTTGGCTTCGTTGGTGTAACGGTCATATGCGTAATCAATTTTTTGGGGCGCGTAAATCCGAAAGTGGTGCGCTTGCCCCAGCATAGGCCCCACACCGCCCATTTGAAACATCAACCATTGAAGCGTCTCAAATTTACCGGCGTCTGTCTTGGGCAGGAAACGGTTGTACTTACTGGCCAGGTACAGCAGGATGGCGCCCGACTCAAAGAGTGCAATGCGCTTGCCATTCGGTCCGTTGGGATCAACCATCGCTGGAATTTTGTTGTTCGGACTGATTTTTAAAAACTCAGGATCGAATTGGTCCCCTGCACCAATGTCAATGCCGTGCACATTCCAGTCGCGTCCCAAACGCTGACCACACTCTTCGAGCATGATGTGCACTTTGTGCCCGTTAGGGGTTGGCCAAGAGTAAATGTCAATCATGAGAGACCTTGTGAGTTATCAACTGCCACGGGTGATGGGCATATCCATGCCTTCCGCCACAATGGAATGCTTTGCCAATTCCAGCTTGGCGACGGCCACACGGTGAACTTCATCGGGACCATCTGCAAGCCTTAGAGTGCGTTGGTTCGCGTAAGCGTAAGCCAGCGGGAAGTCCTCAGACAACCCACCTGCGCCGTGGGCTTGTATCGCCATGTCAATGATTTCCAGCGCGATGTTAGGCGCGATCACCTTGATCATTGCGATTTCGGACTTTGCCATCTTGTTACCGACGGTGTCCATCATGTAAGCAGCTTTGAGCGTGAGCAAACGCGCTTGTTCAATTTTGATGCGTGCATCAGCAATTCGCTCATGCCAAACACTTTGCGCTGAGAGGGGTTTGCCAAATGCCACGCGGCGATTCAAGCGGTTGCACATGAGTTCCAGCGCACGTTCAGCAATACCGATGGATCGCATGCAATGGTGGATACGACCAGGCCCCAAGCGCCCTTGCGCGATTTCAAAGCCGCGACCTTCACCCAACAGCATGTTTGATGCGGGCACCCGCACATTGGTGAGTTTGACTTCCATGTGACCATGTGGGGCATCGTCATAACCAAAAACAGTCA
The DNA here is from genome assembly GCA_049448275.1 of Burkholderiaceae bacterium. Lineage (GTDB taxonomy): Bacteria > Pseudomonadota > Gammaproteobacteria > Burkholderiales > Burkholderiaceae_C > RS62. The sequence continues at coordinate 8,016 of JBMTSM010000053.1, read as the reverse complement.
GTGGCCGGAGGACTTCGATGCCCGGCGCATTACTGGGGACCACAATCATGGACTGTTGCTGGTGGCGTGGCGCCTCGGGGTCTGTTTTACCCATTACGATATAAACGGCGCAACGGGGGTCGCCTGCGCCAGAGCTCCACCATTTACGACCGTTGAGGACATAGTCGTCACCATCGCGCACGATGCTGCACTGGATGTTCGTGGCATCTGATGATGCGACGTCAGGCTCGGTCATCAGGAAGGCTGATCGGATTTCTCCGCGCAATAAAGGCTCTAGCCATTCGTCCTTGATGGCCTCGCTGGCATAACGCTCCAGTGTTTCCATGTTGCCGGTATCCGGCGCGTTGCAATTGAAAACCTCTGCCGCAAATGGGACGCGCCCCATGATTTCACACAACGGCGCATACTCTAAGTTACTGAGTCCCTCAGGGGCCCGTTTGGAGTGGGGGAGGAACAAATTCCAAAGGCCCGCCGCGCGCGCTTTTGGCTTCAGCTCTTCGACCAGTTTCGTCGGTATCCAGGCATTGCCTTTCGCTCGGTTTTCAGCGACCTCTTGGTTGAACCGCGCCTCGTTGGGATAGACATGTGTGTCCATGAATTCGAGCAATCGGGCTCTCAGGTCCTGGACCTTGTCTGTGTAATCGAAGTGCATATCTTCTCCCGTTTAGGCGTTTAATAAGTTGGTGATCAGTTACGGTATTGCTGCGCGAATTTCCAGCCCAACGCGGCAAGTGGGCTTGCACCGGCAGCAGACCGTCGAGCCTGCTCGCTTGAGGCCGTACCCGCCTCAACCCGCTTCGCGATACCCTGCAAAATAGCGGCCAAGCGGAACAGGTTGTAGGCCATGTAAAACGGCCAGTCAGCCGTGAGTTGATCTGGTGAGATAAACCCAGTTGTCTCGCAGTACTTGGCAATGTATTCGGCTTCCGCAGGGATACCCAGTGCGTCAAGGTCGAGCCCGCCAATGCCCCGGAAATCTCCCGGCTCAATGTGCCACGACATGCAGTGGTAACTGAAATCCGCCAGTGGGTGACCAATGGTGGACAACTCCCAATCCAATATCGCCAGTATCTCGTTTTTTGTGGGGTGAAAAATGAGGTTATCTAATCTGTAATCGCCGTGCACAATGCTGACCAGCGAGGGGTCGAGTGCGGTCGCGGGTAGGTTCTGGGGTAACCACGACATGAGTGCATCCATCGCAGGGATTTCGGTCGTGACAGAAGCGGTGTACTGTTTACTCCACCGGTTGATTTGTCGCTCGAAGTAGTTACCCGGTCGACCGTAATCCTGTAAGCCGACGCGGTTGATGTCAACCATGTGTAAGGCACACAGGGCTTGGTTCATCGCCCAGTAAATGGCGCTACGATCATCGCGGGAGAGGTCTGGGAGGGCTTGATCCCACAGCACGCGCCCGGTCTCAAACGCCATGACATAGAAGGCGCGGCCAATGACCGACTCATCCTCGCACAACACGTGCATAGTCGGCACAGGCACAGGAGTTGCTGCCAGCGCCCGCATGACTTTGAACTCCCGCTCAATGGCATGTGCCGAGGGCAACAACTTTGAGACGGGCCCGGGTTTGCAACGCAGCACATAAACGCCACTTGACGCAGTGAGCTTGTATGTTGGGTTGGACTGTCCACCGGCAAACTTCTCGACGCTGACCGGACCTTTGAAGTGCGCGAGGTGTTGCGCTAACCAGTTGGAAAGGGCTGCCGCGTCAATGGTGTGCGTGCTTTGGGTCTCAGTACTCATAGCGACTACCCGGCAACTGGCGAGCGGCGTGCGTCGCTCAATCGTGATCGGCCTCTGTGATTTGCATCAATTTCTCTCGGTTTCGAACGACCAAGCCTGCTTGCTCGACACGAATCACTTCTTCCCGCTCCATTGTTTTGAGCTCTTGATTGACCCGCTGGCGTGACGCGCCCAAGAGTTGCGCGAGCTCCTCCTGTGCCAGGTGCAAGCTGATACGAACCTCTCCCACATGCGTGAGTGATGGTATGCCGTAACTGCGCGAGAGGTGAAGTAATTGCTTTGCCAAGCGCGCGCGCAGTGGCATCGTGTTCAAATCTTCGACCAAACCAAAGAGCTGTCTGATGCGTCGGGCTTGCAAGCGCATCAGCGCCTCGTAGAGTTCCACATGTTGCGCCAAAATTTTGTAAAAATCCGCGCGCGCGACGCACAGCGTCGTCGTGGGGCCGTGTGCGTACACATCGTGCGTGCGCGAGTCGCCATCGAACATCGCCACATCGCCAAACCAAATGCCCGGCTCGATGTAGGTGTACGTGATCTGTTTGCCCGACAAAGAGGTCGAGCTCACGCGTGCTGCACCTTTGCAAACGCCGATCCACTCCATGGGGGGATCGCCGCGCGCGCAAATCAGATCTCCGTCTTTGTAGCGTTTGACGTAAGCGCATCGAAGTATGTCGTGTCTAAGTGATGGTGAAAGGGATGAAAACCAGCGACCTGCATTGATGGCCTCTCGTTCCTCCATCGTAAGAATTGGTTCGTCAATCATGTGTCGTATCAGTGACTCGAAGGGTTAATAAGGAAAGGTGTTTTCACTTGTAGTCTGCCGTTCGCTTTTCCATGAATGAGCGAATGCCCTCACCGCCGTTGAGATGATGGAGATTTTTAACAAAATGCTTCTGCTCAGCCGCGAGGTGCATTGACAGCGTTTGATCGGCTGCATTGTTAACCAATTCTTTGATACTTGCGAGCACGTTGGGGGCACGAGCGCACAGATCCTTTGCCAAATTGAGTGCTGTTTGGAGCGCTTGTCCCGGCGCCGCGGCGTGACTCACAACGCCCAACTGTCGAAGGTCGGGTGTTGCCATCGGCTGTGCGGCCATCAACATTTTCATTGCCGTTGCGCGTGGAAGCGCGCGCGCCAAAGCCCAGCTGCCACCGCCATCGGGCGATAAGCCAACGGAGCTGTAAGCCATCACAAACTTTGCATTGTCTGCAGCAACGACAAAATCGCATGCCAGGGCTAACGACAATCCGGCGCCGGCTGCAGCGCCCTCGACTGCCGCAATAACGGGCTTGGGAAATGTTCGGATGGAGTCAATCCAGTTGTGCAGGGCCGCAATGCTCTCAGCTTGCACGACAGGGTCTTTTTGACGGTTTTCTAAGAGACGATTGAGGTTGCCTCCGCCACAAAAATGCGCGCCCTCGCCGGTGATGATGACCGCGCGAATTTCAGGGTTTGTCTCCGCTGCGTTGAGGGCCTCGACGCCTGCTGCGTAAACGTTGGGTCCGAGTGCATTTCGCATTTCAGGGTTACTGATGGTCAGCACCATCGCATGGTCCACTTGTGCGGATAAAAGGCGGTCAGACATCGTTAAATTTCCTCATGCCGAAGGCTTAACCCAAGCGCGCCACGGCGGCGCAGCCAAGGACTGGGGCGATAGCGGGGATCACCGTAAACTGTTTGCAGGTTGAACAAAATTTCGAGCACGTTGGTCGGGCCGACTGCGTCGCCCATGGCCAGTGGGCCGAGCGGGTAACCCAAGCCCAGCGTGACGGCAAGGTCCAAATCTTGGGGGGAGCACACGCCTTGTTGGCACATGTCTGCAGCAATATTCACGATACAGGCTACAACGCGTTGCGTGATGAAACCGCCACTGTCACGGATAACACTGACCGGTTTGCCGTCTCGGGCGAACAGGGCGTGAGCAGCATCACGGATATCAGGGCGCGTGGCTGGGTTGGTTGCCAGGACGCGACGCTTGGTCGCGCTGTCGTTGAGCATCATGTCGATGCCCATGACGCGGGTCGCGTCGTGTTGCTCGACCGCCGCCAGCGTGGTGACGTCCATGCCCAGTGGGGCAACGAGTATCAGGGCTTGCGCGGAGGGCGTCTGTCCGGTTTCGATCTGTGCCCCCAGATCCTTTAGCAACTGATACAGCTCTGGTCGGCGCGCAGCCTTTGGGGAGACCCATACAGGGGGCATGTCTGCAACGAGGGGTGGGGGCGCTTCGTCTGCGACCACGGCCTTACCGTCCTCGTATTTGTAAAAACCTTCACCGGTTTTGCGACCCAGGACCTTGCCAGCAAGCCGCTGGGCCGTAATTACGCTGGGGCGGTAGCGGGGCTCTTGATAATACTGCCCGTAGATGGATTCCATGACCGGGTGTGAAACGTCAAGCGCGGTCAGGTCGAATAGCTCGAACGGCCCCAAGCGGAAGCCCATTTGGTCACGCAAAACCCGATCGATGGTGGCGAAGTCGGCGACCCGCTCCGAGACTGTTCGCAGGGCCTCGGTGCTGTATGCGCGCCCTGCATGATTCACGATAAAGCCTGGGGTGTCCGTGGCTATCACGGCTGTATGACCCATCGCAGACCCAAAGCGCTGGAGCCTTTGAACGACGTCAGGCCCCGTCTTAAGCCCGGCGATCACCTCCACCACGCGCATCAGAGGGACGGGGTTAAAGAAGTGATAGCCTGCAAAGCGCTCGGGCTTTTCGAGTCCGGCTGCGATGGCGGTGATTGACAAAGAGGATGTGTTTGACGCCAGTACGCACTGATCAGTGACCACTGCCTCGAGTGACTTGAACAGGTCCTGCTTGATATCCAGTCGCTCAATGATCGCTTCGACGATGAGCTCACAACCACCCAAGTCATCCATCGTTTCTGCGACCCGAATGTTGCCCAAATAGGCCGACGCGTTCTCGCTGCTTATTTTTGCCTTGGCCACCAACTTATCCCATTGCGCGCCAAGTTGCTTTTTCGCGTCGAGGCAGGCGGCATGATTGGTGTCATACAGGTAGACTGTCGCCCCCGTTTGGGCTGCAATCTGGGCGATGCCGCGACCCATCGCGCCAGCGCCGATGACGGCGATGGTTCGAAAATCAAGTGCTGGGGAGCTTGAGGTGGCCATGTTGACGTGACAAATTAACGACGAACTTGAAGAGCGCCGGGGTTGATGATGTTGGATGGAATACCACGAATGAAATTTTGAATGTTGTCAAACGCCATGCTGAAATCCCGCTCGTAGGTCTCTACCTCGACCTCGCCAATGTGCGGGGTACAAATGCAATTTTCGAGGCGGAGGAGGGCTTGCCCCTGCATCATCGGCTCGATCTCAAAAACGTCGATCGCCGCCAAGCCGGGGCGACCGCGGTTCAGCGCGCTGACCAAGGCCTCGGGAGCGACCAAATGTGCGTTGGATGTGTTGATAAATGTCGCGGTTGGCTTCATCTGAGAGAGATCGGCGAATGAGATGCTTTGGCGATTGTCTTTGCTGAGCCGCAAATGAATGCTGAGGTAGTCGCTGCGGGCAAACAGGTCGGCTTTGCTTTCCGCCAAGGCATAACCTTCTTGCGCGGCACGCGCTTGGCTAGCAGGACTCCCCCAGACCAATACGTCCATGCCGAACGCCCGTCCATAGCCGGCGACGAGTTGCCCAACCCGTCCAAAGCTCCAGATCCCAAGCGTCTTGCCACGCAACAACGAACCTAAAGCAAAATTCGACGGCATGGCAGCGGCTTTCAGCCCCGATTGCTGCCAGGCGCCATGCTTGAGGCTAGCGACGTACTGCGGTATTCGGCGAGCTGCGGACATGAGCAGCGCCCACGTGTACTCCGCGTTGGCATGCGGGCTGTAGGTGCCAGCCGCTACCGCAATTCCGCGCTCGGTACACGCGGGAATGTCGATGTGGTCAGTCTGTGTGCCGGTCAGCACAACCAGCTTGAGCTTGGGGAGTTTTTCAATCAGTTGCCGGGTAAAGGGCGTGCGTTCCTTAACGAGCACAACCACTTCGGCGTCACGCAGACGAACGGCCAGTTGACCGACGCCCTTGATGTTGTTGGTGTAGATTTGGGTTTTGTAATTTGCGATCTTTTCGGCGCAATGGAGCTTGCGGATGGCGTCTTGGAAGTCATCGAGGATCACAATGTTCATAGGTGATATTGTGCCCCGACAATTTGGCACCCATCCCTACAGGTTGGAAAAAAGTAAGCTTACGCACAGGCCTCAAGCGCGACCATTTGATCGAGTGCGGCGCAGACGTCTGCCATGCGACCCGTAATGACCATTCGTCCTGCTTGGCCGCGCTGACCGTCAACAAAGCGGTTGATGCGAACGACCCCCGTGCCAGCGGGGCCGCTGACAGGCGGACGCGCAGCAACCTGAGCATCGCGGCGATTTTGGGGGAATTGGATGACGTTGGTGGACATGGTGTCTCCTTTGGGTCAGTTCAAGACCGTGTTGCGAATCAAGCCGACAGCAAGGCCTTCAATGTCAAAAGGCTCATCGGGTTGAACGACGATGGTTGAAAAGTCGGGGTTTTCTGCACGCAGTTCGATATGGGAGGCACTTTTCCAGAACCGTTTGACCGTGACATCTTCCCCGAGGCGGGCCACGATGATTTGGCCATTGCGGGCCTCACGAGTGGTTTGCACCGCGAGTAAATCCCCATCGAGGATGCCCGCATCGCGCATGGACATGCCCCTAACTTTGAGCAGATAGTCTGGGCGGCGCTGAAACAGGCTGGGCTCGAGGTGGTATGACTGCTCAACGTGCTCGGCAGCCAAAATGGGAGAGCCTGCGGCGACTCGTCCAACCAGGGGTAAGAGCAGTTGGTTGAGACCGGCTATGGGCAACATCATTTGACGGTCAGGGTCATCATTGAGGTCGCGCAGCGCTTCGCCCCGTAGGCGGATGCCTCTCGAGGTCCCACTGACCAGTTCGATCACGCCTTTGCGCGACAATGCCTGCAGGTGCTCCTCGGCGGCATTGGCAGATCGAAACCCGAGCTCGGTCGCAATTTCCGCTCGTGTTGGCGGCGCGCCAGTTTTGGCGATGGCACGCTGGATGAGCTTCAAAACTTGTTGCTGGCGTTCGGTTAACTTGGACATATCATGTGCTCCGTTTGAAAGCAGCAGTTGCTTTTAAAGTAAAACAACTGTTTTTTTGTACAGGTGTGTATTTTTAAACAGGATTTTTCAAAATGCAAGCGGTTTTTGATTCAAACAGGCAAAGCATCGTGGTTTTGGGTATGGGCGGCACCATTGCGGGGGAGGGAGGCGATCCCTCACAGACCCTTACATACCAAGCTGGTGCGCGGTCGGTGGCGCGCCTGTTGGCTGACCTGCCGTTGCCCTGTCAAGTGCAAATCGAGGCGACGGGGTGTGCGCTCATTGGGGAGTCAGTTGCCCAAATTGACAGCAAGGATATTCATTGGACCCATTGGTGGCACTTGGCTAGACGGGTCGTGCACTGGTTGGATCAACCCGCCGTGAAGGGGCTTGTTGTGACGCACGGCACCGACACGCTCGAAGAAACGGCTTGGTTTTTAGATCAGGTATTGGGCCACCGGACCCACGTCAAACCCGTGGTGATTACGTGCGCCATGCGTCCAGCGACCGCCGCAGACGCCGATGGCCCCCAAAACCTGGCGGATGCCGTTGTTGTTGCAGCCAGCGGTGCGGTCCGGGGTGTGGTGGCCTGTGTGGCGGGCGAGGTTTTTTCTGCGCAATCGGTTCAGAAAGTACACCCCACACGCGTGAATGCGTTTGATGGTGGACCGATAGGCCGCATCGCAACGGTGCACTCGGGGGTGGTTCAGCGGGAAAACCTAAGTGATGCGTTCCCGCTTGTGTCGCAATCGCGCTGGGACCGCTGGTTGACGCCAGAAACACCAATACCGAAGCAGCCGTGGGTCGAGTGCGTGTGGCACACAGGGGCAGCCTCATCGCAGCTGTTACCCCTGCTGGCGAGCGCCGGCGTTGATGGGGTCGTGGTGGCTGCCACCGGAAATGGCACGATCAACGAGGAGTGGCTGGTGCAACTCCAGTCAATGTCGGCTGCAGGCGGCGCCGTGCGCTGCGCTACACGTTGCAGTCACGGGGCACTTGTGGGAGACAAAGAAAAAGGCCAAACCCTTTTAGGTTTGGCCTTTTATCCCGAATTAAACGCAGTTAAGAGTCGCGTCCAGCTGAGTTTGGATTTACTTTAAGGCCTCGAAAACACGCGCCGTGATCTCGTCGACTGAGCCCATGCCGCTGATGGCGC
>JBMTSM010000052.1:0-9946 GCA_049448275.1 Burkholderiaceae bacterium | reverse complement strand
ATTCAGGCCGCACTCGAAGTTCTCACGAACCTCTTTCGCATCGTCCTTATAGCGCTTAAGTGATTCGAGCTCACCGGTAAAGATGACGACGTTGTCACGCAAAACGCGTAACTTAGCGGTGCGACGAACCACACCGCTGGTGACCATACAACCCGCAATCGCGCCGATCTTACTGACACGGAACACCTGACGGATTTCTGCGTTACCAATAATTTCTTCACGCTTATCGGGGGTCAACATACCACCGATCGCAGCCTTCACTTCATCCACAGCGTCGTAGATGATGTTGTAGTAACGCACATCGATTTCATTGTTCTCGGCTTGTTTACGGGCGCCCGCATCGGCACGCACGTTGAATCCAATCACGACCGATTTAGACGCTATGGCTAAGTTGATATCGCTTTCGCTGATACCACCCACACCAGCCATAACAATCTGTACCTTGACTTCGTCGTTGGACAACTTGAGCAACGATGCCGCCAACGCTTCTTGCGAACCTTGCACGTCCGCTTTGATGATGAGCGGCAATGTCTTGACTTCGCCAGCACCGACTTGGCTGAACATGTTCTCCAACTTGGCGGCTTGCTGCTTAGCCAGTTTGGTCGTTCGGAATTTACCTTGACGATAGGTCGCGATCTCGCGGGCACGTCGCTCGTCGAGCATGACCATGAAGTCGTCGCCCGCTGCCGGCACGTCAGCCAAACCTTGAATCTCCACGGGGATAGAGGGGCCTGCAGACTTAATGGGCTCACCGTTCTCGTCCAGCATGGCTCGAACGCGGCCATGCGAGTGACCCGCCAACACCACGTCACCAGCGCGAAGCGTACCGGACTGAACCAGCACAGTCGCAACCGGGCCGCGCCCTTTGTCGAGACGAGCCTCAACCACCACACCCTTGGCCATGGCGTCGACAGGGGCACGCAGTTCAAGAATCTCCGCCTGCAACAACACCTGCTCGAGCAAGTCATCGATGCCTTGACCCGTCTTGGCAGACACCTCAATGAAAGGTGAATCGCCGCCGTACTCTTCAGGAACAACTTCTTCAGTGACCAACTCACCGCGTACGCGCTCAGAGTTCGCACCCGGTTTGTCAATCTTGTTGATCGCAACCACCAATGGCACACCCGCGGCCTTCGCGTGCTTGATCGCCTCCTTGGTTTGGGGCATCACCCCGTCATCCGCGGCAACCACCAAAATCACAATGTCAGTCGCCTGTGCACCACGCGCGCGCATCGCCGTAAAGGCCTCGTGGCCGGGGGTATCGAGGAAGGAAACCATACCACGTGGCGTTTCCACATGGTACGCACCGATGTGCTGGGTAATGCCACCCGCCTCGCCACTCGCCACTTTTGAGCGACGGATGTAGTCCAGCAATGATGTCTTACCGTGGTCAACGTGACCCATCACCGTCACCACAGGTGCGCGAGGCAGCGCCTCACCAGAGTGTCCTGCTGACTCCTCGTCAGTAAACGCCTCTGGATCATCCAGCGCCGCTTGCACGGCCGTGTGGCCCATCTCTTCCACCAAAACCATCGCAGTGTCTTGGTCAAGTGATTGGTTGATGCTGGCCATCTGACCTAATTTCATCAACTCTTTAATGACCTCGGAGGATTTGACCGACATCTTGTGTGCCAGCTCAGCGACTGTGATCGTCTCGGGCACGTGAATTTCCAGCGCCTTGAATTCCGTCGGCACGACGAAGGTTGACTCTTCGTTACGACCACGCTTATCACCTCGGCGGCTACCACCTTTGGGTCCACCACGCCAGTTACTGCCACGACCCGCAGTCGTATCGCCACGGGTTTTGATTTCCTTTTTCTTAGCGACGTCATCGGTCCAAGTGGAAGACAGCTTCTCAGACTTGATTTCTTTGCGCGCACCGGGCTTGGCAGCTTCTTTGGCAACCTCCTCAGGCTTCTTAGCCACCAAAACTTTCTTCTGGGGCGTTGCCATCATCTCGCGAATCGCTGCCGCTTCGGCTTCTGCTTTCTTGCGTCGAATGTCCAAGGCCTTGACGCGATCCGCCTCAGCTTTAGTTGCGGCGTCGGCTTTGGCTTTCACTTCGACAGCAGCCGCAGCAGCTTTGGCGGCGGCTTCCTCTGCAGGGTTCACTTCAGGCGCCGATTCGGCTTTCACTGCAGGCGCGCGTCGCTCATTCTTCCAGTTGTTGGCAGCTGCTGCCTCAGCCATGGCCGCTGCGCGAGCCGCCTCGCGGTCTAATTTGGCCTGTTCAGCGGGGGCGACGCCTTCAGACTCGCTGGCCTTGGCGGCACTTGCGGCCTCGGCTGCCAACTTCGCAGCTTCAGCCGCTGCTGCGGCATCAGCAGCCGCCTGCTTGGCTTCTTGCGCCTCACGCTCGACGCGCGCTTGCGCAATCGCAGCCTCTTCAGCACGCAAGCTCTCTGCCTCAGCTTCGGCTGCAGCAACCCGACGCTCTAATTCGAGGTCGGCAGGCTTGGCCGTCACGGCCTCATCATCGCGTCGCACAAACGTGCGCTTTTTACGCACCTCCACCTGAATTGTTCGCGCACCACCACGGGCATCCGCTTGCTTGATCTCAGATGTTGACTTCTTGACCAATGTGATCTTTTTGCGTGCGGTCGTAGCGGTACCGTGGGCCGTTTGCAGATAGGTCAGCAAAGTTTGCTTATCCGCATCAGACACGATATCGGTGGGCTTACCCTTTTTGACGCCCGCGCTCGCGAGTTGCTCAATAAGGGTTTCGGTAGGTTTGTTTAGCTCAGCGGCTAATTCTGCGACGGTGGTACTGGTCATAAATTTCTTTCCTGGGGGCCTCCGTGATCAAGACTGCTGTTCAGCACTGCTAGCGGCGTCATCTGAGTCATCAGAGAACCAGTGCTCGCGAGCCTTCATGATCAAGGCGACGGCCTCTTCATCCGTCTGCCCCGTGATTTCAACCAATTCATCGGTTGCCAAATCGGCTAATTCGTCGCGCGTGTGGATACCAGCATCGGCCAATTTTGAGATCAACTCGACAGTCAATCCATCCAAATCACGCAGGTCCTGCGAGACATCCTCAACGCTCTCTTCGTGTGCCAACTCCATGGTCAACAAAGCGTCTTTGGCGCGGGTACGCAACTCATTGACGGTGTCTTCGTCGAATGACTCGATTTCCAACATTTCTTGCAACGGCACGTAGGCAACCTCTTCGAGGCTGGTAAAGCCCTCTTCAATGAGAATGTCGGCGATTTCCTCATCTACATCCAACTTACTGGTGAACAACGCGCGAACAGACTGGGCCTCTTCGGCTTGCTTTTGCGCCGACTCGTCCGCGGTCATTATGTTGATGCGCCAGCCCGTGAGCTCGGAGGCTAAACGGACGTTTTGACCACCACGGCCAATCGCGATCGCGAGGTTTTCCTCATCAACCACCACATCCATGGCGCCACGCTCTTCGTCCACCACAATTGAGCTGACGTTAGCAGGAGCCAAGGCACCAATCACGAATTGAGCAGGATCCTCGCTCCACAAAACGATGTCAACGCGTTCGCCAGCCAACTCGTTGGTGACCCCGTTTACGCGGGAGCCGCGAACACCAACGCAGGTACCGATGGGGTCAACGCGTGGATCATGCGACAGCACAGCAATCTTGGCGCGAGAACCAGGGTCGCGCGCGCATGATTTGATCTCCAACGTGCCTTGCTCGATTTCAGGGACTTCGTTGCGGAACAACTCAACCATGAACTCAGGCGCCGAGCGGGATAACAGAATGGGGGCACCGCGCAAAGTCGTGTCCACTTCCATGATCATCGCGCGAACGCGGTCACCAGGACGGAAGTTTTCCTTCGGGATCATTTCTGAGCGGCGCAAACGTCCTTCGACACGGCCACTCTCGACAATGATGTCCCCTTTGTCCATGCGCTTGACCGCGCCGACTAGGATCTTGTCGCCGCGTGCCATGAAATCGTTCAGGATGGTCTCACGCTCGGCTTCGCGAATCTTTTGCAAGATCACCTGTTTGGCCGCCATGGCACCGATGCGGCCAAACGGCACGGATTCAATGGCTTCCTCAATGTAATCACCGACCTGAACCTCAGGATCAATCTCGACTGCGTCTGAGTAGATTTCCTCAGCATCGGGGTTTTGTAAACCCGCCTCATCAGGCACCACCAACCAACGACGGAAGCTTTCGGTCTCGCCGGTGTCTTTGTCAATAGCGACGCGAATTTCGGCTTCCTCTGGATAGAGCTTTTTGGTCGCCGATGCCAGCGCCAACTCAACGGCGGCATACACCACATCACGCTCAACACTTTTCTCGTGAGAGATTGCATCAACCAACATCAACAGTTCGCGATTCATAGCAAGTCGCTAGCCTTTCAATACACAAAACCAAAACTTAACGGTTTAAAACCACCCCGACACGCCCGCCTCAATTCGCCTCAGCAGTGCCTTTATTTTTGGGCTTTCGCCCTTGAAAATCAACGATAGGCGCCAAACGCGCTTCGCGTAAATCCGCCCATTCAAACTGCAACGCCCGCATCGCTTCTGCAATGGCCGCGGCGCGCTTTTTACCAATCTTCACGCCCGGCTTTACGGGCGGGGCATCACTCCAAACAATCTGCCACTTACCGGGTTCGACTGCCTCAAGTTCGCCTCGAAACTTCTTACGATTCGCAGAGATACCAGAATCAGTCACGCCGATCGGCTCTTTCAAGACAACGTCAATCACCTCACCGGCAAAGCGCTCAAAGTCGGCATCGTGGCGCAGCAGCCGGTCAATACCAGGTGAGCCCACCTCAAGACGCTGATAGTCCACGTTTTCAACCTCGAACAAAAACTGCAGTTGTTTGGTCACAATTTCGCAGTCTTCGACCGTTACCATTTGCTCGGGTTGTCCCGGCACATAAGGCATGTCAATGGTGATGCGCAGTAAACCGGCGGCAGAGCGCTCGATCTCTACCAGGTCATAACCCAAACCAGTCACGCTGGTTTTCACCGCATCTTGCCAAGACATTGCCTACACAAATCCTTTAAACATTGACCCATAAATGCATAACGCCCGACCACACGACGCCGCACTGCGCAACGCTAATGCGTCGCTTTTGGTCAGTACAGGCACACCGCACGTGTCGAGCGAAGGCAAAAAAAATGGGCGGTAAAAACCCGCCCATTTGGTCGTGAAGCACTGATTTTAACCCGAAATTCGAGCGAAATCAAAGAACTGGAAATGATTCTTACGCGGATTGTGGCACGCCCACAACCGTAACGCTTGCAAATCAGTCAAGCCCTAAAAACCACTTGATGACTTGCTTCGCGACAAACCCAAGCATGCCAAAACCCAACACTAAAAATAATACAAAGGTACCAAATTTTCCCGCTTTTGCTTCGCGAGCGAGGTTAAACACAATGAACAACATGTAAACGATAAAGGCAGACACCCCTATCGATAGGCCAAATTGCGCGATCTGCGCCTCGCTGTAGCCCCACAAATTGGCCTCCATCACGCTTCCTTTGGTGGGGACTTTTCGAAGTCCAACCACGCCTGCGCATCCTCGTAAGCGTGCCAACTGGCATGTGCCAACCAAGGCGTAACCACAATCAGGCCAAGCAGCCCAGTGAGCATGCCCAGCCCCACAAACACCATCAACGTGGCAGCCCAAGAGGCCATGACCACCGGGTGCGCCGCGCAAACCCGCCAGCTTGCCGTGACCGATTGCCACACCCCTGCGCGGGTAGCGACCAGCATCGGCATCGCGATAACACTAGAGGCGAACATGGGCGCAGCCAAAACGCCGCCCATCAGCAGCCAGAGCTCAAAAAGGTAGCCCTCGGGTGCCAGCACCACGAGATGCAGAAAATCCAGAGGACGTCCTATAGGCTCAGGGGCCCAGCCGGTCACGAGCGCAGCAGAAGACAGCGCCCAGCCCAAGCCCGCAAGCCCCAAAAGGCAACCGAACTGCACCAGCCGCCGGTCAAAACTTAGCCATAACAGGCCTACATCCAAGAGGCCCACGCGGTGACCCGCTCGTCCTTTTCGGCTCACCTCGTAGAGACCGGTGACGGCCAGGGGCGCAACGATTAAGAAACCCGAGTAAGCGCCGACAAGCCACCAGAATTGGTCGCTGGCCACCCACAGCAGAGCCCAACCGACCAGCGTAAAAACCACACCATGCGTCAAACCCGGGGTCGGGCTTCGACGTAAATCGGCGGCACCAAAGCGCAGCCAGCGCCCGATGGCGCGCGAGTCAATCACACCTTGGGCACGCAGGGCATCGTCTTCTTGGCGTTGTTCATAAGGGGTTTTCATAGCAGTCCGCCCAGTTTATTCATAAGGCATTGATTATATTTATACCATTCATCACCCATCATTTAACGCCGCGGAGTCAGCCTTACATGGAGCCGCGCCGCGCCATGCGACAATGCCGGCACCAACCCCACCCGGGGTATCACCATCACACAGCAGCACACTGAGGGAGATTCTTGTGAGCGAACGTAACGGTTTTCTAAATGGCAAAAAATTACTCATCACGGGGGTCTTATCCAACCGATCCATCGCCTACGGTATTGCCCGGGCATGCTATGCACAAGGCGCCGATTTAGCCTTCAGTTATGTGGGTGAGCGATTCAAAGACCGCATCACCGGCTTTGCGGCAGAATTTGGCTCCAACCTCATTTTCGATTGCGACGTCGGCAGCGATGCACAAATCGACGCGCTTTTCGCTGACCTGTCCAAAACATGGCCAACGTTCGACGGCTTTGTACACGCCATCGGTTTCGCACCCAGTGAGGCGATCGCGGGTGACTTCCTCGACGGTATCAGCCGCGAGGGCTTCCGTATCGCGCACGACATCAGCGCCTACAGCTTCCCCGCTATGGCTAAGGCTGCGCGACCGTACCTGAACGACAAGGCGGCGTTGCTGACACTTTCGTACTTGGGCGCTGAACGCGCGCTCCCCAACTACAACACGATGGGGCTGGCAAAGGCATCACTTGAGGCCTCGGTACGCTACACCGCCGAGAGCTTGGGCCCCAAGGGGATTCGCGTCAACGGCATCAGCGCAGGTCCCATCAAAACCCTGGCGGCAAGCGGCATCAAGGGCTTTGGCAAAATCTTGGGCCAGGTCGCTGAGACCGCGCCCCTGCGCCGCAACGTAACGATCGATGACGTTGGCAACGTCGCGGCCTTCCTGATGAGCGATCTCGCCAACGGCGTGACGGCGGAAATAACGTATGTGGATGCGGGCTTCAGTAACGTGGTCGGTGGCATGGCCGAGTAACAAAAGGATTCCACAATGACTCTCGCTTACTGGTGCGTCCTGATGGCCGCCTTACTCCCATATTTGTTCACAGGTTTAGCCAAGTTCGGTCCCAAGGATCCGGCGGACCAACCTGCCCCCAAATACGACAACCACGCACCGCGCGCGCACCTCGCACAATTGACCGGTCGGCGCTTACGTGCGCATTGGGCTCAACTTAACAGCTTTGAGGCGTTCCCATTTTTTGCGGTGGCCGTGATTGTTGCCCATCAAATGCAAGCCGATCAGTCGGTCGTTGACACGCTGGCTGCTGCCTTCATTCTGTTTCGCGTCGCTTACGGCCTGGCCTATGTGAGCGACAAACCCAGCCAACGATCGCTCATGTGGCTGGGCGGCATCCTGTGCTGCGTGGGGTTGTTCGTTGCCAGCGCCTAAGCGTCAGTCTTGACACAATCGGCGTAATAGCGTTTCACGCCATCGACATCCTCGACTTCGACTAAACCGTGGATGTCGGTCTCAAACCCTGGGCACTGGGTATTGAACTCGCGTGAGAACTTGAGATAGTCCACGATACGCTGATTGAATACCTCGCCTGGCACCAACAATGGGATTCCGGGTGGATAAGGTGTGATCAAACTCGTGGTCACACGCCCCAATAAATCATCAATCGCCACACGCTCAGTTGCCCGGCGCGCGATGCTGGCAAATGCATCGCCGGGCGTCATTGCGGGGGTGTGATCACTGAGGTACATCTCAGTCGTGAGTCGTGCCACATCGTGCTTCGCGTACAAGGCATGGACATGCTGGCACAAGTCACGCAAACCCATGCGCTCGTAGCGCTTATGTGATTGGCAGAACTCGGGCAATATGCGCCACATCGGCTGATTCCGATCGTAGTCATCCTTGAATTGCTGGAGCGCTGTCAGCAGTGTGTTCCAACGGCCTTTTGTGATGCCAATCGTGAACATCACGAAAAAGCTGTACAAGCCTGTCTTCTCAACGACCACCCCGTGTTCGGCCAAAAATTTGGTCACGATAGAGGCGGGTATGCCTTTGTCCGCAAAGGTGCCGTCCAAATCCAAACCGGGCGTGACAATGGTCGCCTTGATGGGGTCCAACATGTTGAAGCCGTCGGCCAAGTCGCCAAATCCATGCCATTGCTCGGCTTTCTCACTGTGGTTACCCTTCAGCTCCCACTCTTCCCGGCGGCCGATGCCCTCCTCATCACTCAGGTCCTGAGGGCCCCAAACTTTGAACCACCAGTCCTTGTCACCGTAGTCCTTTTCGACTTTACGCATGGCACGGCGGAAATCGATGCACTCCAAAATGCTCTCTTCCACCAGCGCGGTTCCACCTGGTGGCTCCATCATGGCTGCGGCCACATCGCAGCTGGCGATGATGGCGTATTGCGGCGATGTGGATGTGTGCATCAAGTAAGCCTCGTTGAACAGGTGCGTATCCAGCTTCACACTCTTGGAGTCTTGAACCAAAACATGGCTCGCTTGGCTGATACCCGCCAACAATTTGTGGATCGACTGCGTGGCATAAACCACCGCGTGCTCTGGGCGCTCACGGTGTTTGCCCATGGCGTGGAACGTGCCGTAGAAAGGATGGAACGCCGCGTGGGGTAACCACGCCTCATCAAAATGTAGATTGGTCACGTAACCGTCTAACATACCTTTGATGGTCTCGGTGTTGTACAGGACGCCGTCGTAGGTGCTTTGCGTCAAAGTCATGACACGTGGGGTGACGGCATCCGCATCCACATGGGCCAACAGCGGATTATTTCGAATCTTTTCCTTAATGGTTTCTGGCTCGAATTCACTCTTGGCAATGGGGCCAATGATGCCAAAGTGGTTCCGCGTCGGCTTCAAAAAGACAGGTACGGCACCCGTCATGATGATGGCGTGCAATATTGACTTGTGGCAGTTGCGGTCAACCACCACCACATCACCGGGTGCAACCGTGTGATGCCACACCATCTTGTTACTGGTACTGGTGCCGTTGGTCACAAAGTAACAATGATCAGCGTTGAAGATTCGCGCTGCATTGCGCTCACTCTCAGCGATCGGCCCTGTATGGTCCAGCAATTGCCCCAATTCCTCCACCGCGTTACAGACGTCGGCGCGCAGCATGTTTTCGCCGAAAAACTGGTGGAACATTTGTCCCACAGGCGACTTTAAAAATGCCACACCGCCGGAGTGACCGGGGCAGTGCCAAGAATAGGAGCCGTCCTCCGCGTAATCCAACAGCGCCTTGAAAAACGGGGGCTGGATGCCCTCGAGGTAGCTCTTGGCCTCTCTGATGATGTGGCGAGCGACAAACTCGGGCGTGTCTTCAAACATGTGAATGAAGCCGTGCAACTCACGCAATACATCATTGGGCATGTGACGCGAGGTTTTCGTCTCACCATGCACGTATATCGGAACGTCGGCATTCTTGCGACGAACCTCTTCAATGAAAGTTCGGAGACGCTCAACCGCGGGGTCAATGTCAGGACCTTGCGTCACCTCTTCATCATCGATCGACAAAATGAATGCACTCGCGCGACTTTGTTGTTGCGCAAACTGACTCAAGTCGCCATAACTCGTAACCCCCAAAACCTCAAAACCTTCAGAAACGATTGCATCAGCGAGCGCCCGAATGCCCAGACCTGAGGTGTTTTCAGAACGGAAGTCTTCATCGATGATCACGATGGGGAAACGAAATTTCATAGCGTTAGGGTCTCT
>JBMTSM010000051.1:0-10266 GCA_049448275.1 Burkholderiaceae bacterium | reverse complement strand
TAATCAAAAATCGACCCTGGCTGGTGAAGCCCATCACGTCCAACCCGTGGTCTTGAGCGACAACCGCGATGGCTGTGAAATCGACGTGTGTGGTGATATCTTTTAGTCCCACCGCGATCAGTGGATTGGTGTCTGAGCGATGGGCCTGGTGGCACATCAAAGTCCCCATGTGGCGCTGCGGGTGGTAATACTCAGCCTCTGTGAAGCCATAGTCGATCAACAACACACAGCCTCGGTCCATGGCTTGTGCCAAGGCCACGATCCATGCCTGCGCTTGGGCATGCCACTCCAGGGTGTAATCGTGCTCGCCTGCAATGGTCAGTGGCGGTGGTGTTTGCAGGGGTCGATCGGCCCAAGCCAAGCGCCAATCGCCTGCAGCCTCTGCAGGGGTCGCCCGGCTTACGCCGCGCTGCAGCCAACGTCCGTTGCGCCGAACCAACAAACTCACTGGCATGGCGTCGAGCACCTCGTTGCCAATCACGACGGCCGCCAACTGCGTGGGCCACTCGGTAGCCCAGCGGATCGACAAGCGGCTCATGTAAGGCAACAAACGCGTTTGCTGGCGAGCCCGTAATTCAGCCGATAACTCGACAATGACATACTGCTTCAACGCACACGCTGGATCCTGCAATAAGGTCTCTATGAGGGTTTCAGCCAAAGCCCCTGAGCCACCGCCAAACTCCCAAATCGTATCCACCCCACACAGCGCCATGGCCTGCGATACCTGTTTGGCCAGCGTTCGGGCAAACACGGGACTCAACTCGGGGGCCGTCACAAAATCGCTGCCGTCGGCCGGCATCAGACCTAATTTGGGTAGCGCGTTCGCGTAATACCCCAAACCCGGCGCATAGAGCGCTTCGGCCATGAATTGCTCAAACGGCAACCAGCCCCCTGCTTGGTCTAAACAGGCGTCCAAATGCGCCCGCATTTCGGGTGGGGTTACCAGCGACTGGGGCGGAGTCGGTACACTTGGGGGTTGCATAAATAAAGTGAAGCAGCGGCTGTGGTGCGTAGCGCCCATTGTCGCTGATACGCGCGCCCATGACCGCCACCGCCCCCACGCCAACCTTGTCTGCCTTTGACGCCACACGCATGCCCCGAACCGCGCTGGTAACGGGTGCTGGCACACGACTGGGCAAGGCCATTGCGTGTCACTTGGCGCAAAGCGGTTGGCGCGTGGCCATCCACTACCGGCGCTCGGCAGAAGCCGCCGAATCAACCGCTGCTGCCTGTGCCACCCTCAACCCCAGCGTACAACCGCTCACCTTCCAAGCCGACTTGGCCGACAGCAATGCCTGCGACGCATTGATTGATGCGGTTGGGCAGGCGTTCGGCCAGTTGGGCGCACTGGTTAACAGCGCCGCCTTATTCGTGCATGACGACGCACTGCGTACGGACCAAGCCAGCATGGCCGCACACTGGCAAACGAACACATTGGCGCCCATCCGTTTGACGCAACGGCTCTACCACCACCTGATAGCTAAGGATGGTTGCGGTGCCGTCGTGAATCTACTCGATCAAAAACTCTGGAACATGAACCCAGATTTTTTCAGCTACACCCTGTCGAAGTCAGCCTTAGAGACAGCCACCACGATGCTTGCACAAGCTTTGGCACCGCGACTGCGTGTAGTTGGCGTCGCCCCAGGCCTAACGCTCACCAGTCACATGCTGTCTGACGAGGCTTTCCAAGCCCTGCACAAACTCTCACCGCTTGGAAAATCAAGCACTCCAGAAGACGTTGCAACAACCGTTGACTTCGCGTTGCGTAACGCTTCGCTGACAGGCACCACCGTGCTGGTCGATGGCGGCCAACACCTGATGAAGTTCGATCGCGACTTCTCATTGATGTAATCCTTTCCCCATGACACGACACGCAATGGCAACCGGTAACCAAATCCTGACCTTGACTGGCCTGCGTTTTAACGCGAGCTTGGGCATCTTGGCGCACGAGCGGACCAAGCCCCAACCCATCCAAGTTGATGCGGAACTCAACCAAGGCCCGCAGCCGCTGCTGCCGCATGACGATGACATTAACCACGTACTTGACTACCGCAAGGTGCGTCAAATCATCATTGACGAATGCACCGCCTCGCACATTAATTTGTTAGAGACCTTAATCGGTAAATTGACCAACCGGTTGATGCAGCTGCCTGGCGTGATTGGCGCGCGGGTCAAGATTGCCAAGTTAGAAATTTTTGATGACTGCGAAGTCGCTATTCGCATGGAAGGAGGCGAGTGGTGAGCACCGTCATAGAAGAATCCGTCAACGCAGAGGCCTTGGCTAAACAACAACGCGAAGACCACAAACTCGAGAAACGCTTGTGTCGCCTCGTTGGCAAAGCCATCGTCGACTACAACATGATTGAAGCAGGCGACCGCGTCATGGTGTGCATGTCAGGCGGTAAAGACAGCTATACCCTGCTGGATATTTTGTTGAAGCTGAAGAGCCGGGCACCGATTGACTTTACCTTGGTGGCCGTCAACCTGGATCAAAAGCAACCCGGCTTCCCTGCCGATGTACTGCCGACCTATCTGGCATCGCTCGGGGTCGAGTACCACATCGAAAACCAAGACACCTACAGCATCGTCAAGGATAAGATTCCCGAAGGCAAAACGATGTGCAGTCTGTGCAGTCGTTTGCGGCGCGGTATTTTGTACCGCGTGGCGGAGGAGCTGAAGTGCACCAAAATTGCATTGGGCCACCACCGTGATGACATTTTGCAAACACTGTTGCTGAATATGTTTTTCGGCTCGCGTCTGAAGGGCATGCCAGCTAAGCTCATGAGCGACAACGGCAAAAATATCATCATCCGCCCGATGGCCTATGTCGCTGAATCTGACACCCAGCGTTGGTCAGAAATTCAGCAATTTCCCATCATCCCCTGCACGCTGTGTGGAAGCCAGGAGAACCTCCAACGCGTGCAAGTCGGCAAGATGCTGAAGGACTGGGAGACCCGTTTTCCAGGCCGCATTGAAAACATGTTCACGGCCCTGCAAAACGTGGTCCCCAGCCACCTGATGGACAACAAGCTCTACCCGTTCACCACCTTGCAAACCACGGGCGAAGCGGATGCGGAGGGTGACAAAGCCTTTGACGCTGACCCGCTACCCAGTCCCGCCGCGAAATGGTCAAGTTTGGCTGGCATCAGTTTGGACGTCGAAGGCGCCCGTGATTAAGACGCCTTGGTACCGATTGGGTTTGGTCTGGGCCGCATTCGCACTGAGCGCCTGCGCGTCTTTGCCTCCCCCGACGCTTCCGGTGACCGTAACGGTTGGGACCTCAACCAGCCCCAACGCCGTTCAGGCTTTTCGTAACGCTCAAAGCGTGAGCGTGCGCGTTTTATCCTCAGATACGCCCGCGCCCGACAACCTCGAAGCACTCGCGCGTGACGCGCTCAAGCAATTACCTCTGGCAGTAGTTCCCGATGTCACACCGCCCACGGCAGACGTCATCGCAACGCTGGAGTTCCTAACGGAAGTCAGCAAACCCGAAACCATCGTCGATCGAATTACCCAGTCAGGCATTTGGTTTGGAACCGGCGGTTCAGGTTTCAATCTCACCTTCGACCTGTCTGGGCCACGGGTACTGTCCCGCGCCATTCGCTGGCGATTTGTCGCCGCTAACGATGCGAGCATTCAACAAGAGATTACCGCGCGCGTCGACGCTTCACGCACCTGGAATGAGCGGGCACTGCGCGCCGTACTAACGGCCTCACTGAAGGACTTCCCTGCCCCACCCGTTAACCAGCGTGTCATACAACAACCCCTGACCGATCGCCCCTAGACATGGACGTCACGCGAATCATCGCCATTCGGCACGGTGAAACCGATTGGAACGTGGCAACGCGTATCCAAGGCAGTACCGATATCGCCTTGAATGCAAAGGGCCATTGGCAAGCGGCGCGCGTCGCTGATGCACTCCGTGAAGAGCACATCGACGCGGTCTACAGCAGTGACCTGTCCCGGGCCTTCAGCACGGCTTCTGCTATCGCAGCACACCACGGACAAGCGGTTCGCACAGATGTCGGCTTGCGAGAACGCCGGTTTGGCCATTTCGAGGGGTTGTCTTGGCATGAAATCGAGACCCAGTACCCCGACGACGCCGTGGCTTGGCGGTCTCGTGTACCGACCTTTCTGCCCTCAGGCGGGGAGAGTCTCATCATGCTGCGTGAACGGGTGCAGGCCACCCTTGAAGCGATTGCGGCCCGTCATTTGGGGGAACACATCGTCATTGCCACACATGGCGGCGTACTGGATGCCATCTACCGCCTAGCCACAGGCCAGTCCCTAGATGCGCCACGCAGTTGGCACCTGGGTAACGCCGCGATTAACAGGCTACTTTGGACACCCGACGCATTAACGCTGGTGAGCTGGGGCGAGCAAGTGCACCTGGAATCTGATCCTGATTCAGGGACCCAGTAGGTCGCCACCACGATCAGCTGGCGCGGCAATACCCAAATGGCGATAAGCCGCTAAGGTGGCAATTCGACCGCGTGGGGTGCGTTGCAAAAAGCCCTGTTGGATCAGGTAGGGCTCGATCACATCCTCGATCGTGTCGCGCTCTTCACCAATGCTGGCTGCGATGTTGTCCAAGCCCACGGGGCCACCGTCAAAACGATGCACCACCGCTTCTAGTAACTTGCGGTCCATGATGTCGAAGCCTTGGGGATCGACATCCAGCATCTCCAATGCGCGGTTGGCCATACTCTCGGTGATACGCCCCTCACCCTTGACCTGCGCATAGTCACGAACACGGCGCAATAACCGGTTCGCAATTCGCGGCGTACCGCGCGAGCGACGTGCCAACTGCGCCGCGCCTTCGGGCTCAATGGGAACGTTCAACAACCCAGCGCTTCGCGTCACAATGCGAACCAATTCCTCGGGGGTGTAAAACTCCAAGCGGGCGACGATGCCAAAACGATCACGCAGCGGATTGGTCAACATACCCGCCCGCGTCGTCGCGCCGACCAAGGTGAAAGGCTGCAGGTCAAGCTTGATCGACCGAGCAGCGGGCCCCTCACCAATCATGATGTCGATCTGATAGTCCTCCAACGCGGGATACAGAATCTCCTCGACGACCGGTGACAAGCGGTGAATCTCATCAATGAACAACACATCATTGGGCTCTAGATTCGTCAACAAGGCCGCCAAGTCCTTCGGCTTTTCAAGGACTGGGCCACTGGTTTGCCGCAGATTCACACCCAGTTCATTGGCGATGATATGTGACAGGGTGGTTTTACCCAGACCCGGCGGACCAAACAGCAGCACGTGATCGAGCGCTTCGCCCCGCTGCTTGGCAGCACCAATAAAAATCTCCAGCTGCTCTCGCGCTTTGGTTTGACCGACGTACTCCGTCAGCTCTTTTGGTCGCAGTGCCCGCTCAATGGCCTCCTCGGTGTGTGAGGTCGGCACGGCTGAGACCACCCTCGGGGGAGGCACGCCAAAATCGTCGGTCTGAATGCTCATGTCCCTATTGTCGCCGAGAGGCTGGCGTTTTGCCTCAGTTGGCCAGCGACTTCAACGCCAACTTGATCCCATCACTGACCCCAATGTCGACCGGCATGGTCTTCAACGCCGCGCCCGCATCTTTCTCGCTGTAGCCCAGGGCCACGAGCGCTTGCAAAATATCCGCTTGGCTATCATTCTTGGGCGTGACGCCAGCCACAACGGCATCACCCAACTTGCCCTTCAGTTCCAACAACAGACGCTCTGCCGTCTTTTTACCAATGCCGGGCACCTTCACGATACGCCCAGACTCTTGGCTGGCCACCGCCGCCATCAAGTCGGACACCCCCATGCCACTCAAAACGGCCAAGGCCATGCGCGGGCCGATACCCGACACCTTAATCAGCTGGCGAAAGGCATGCCGCTCATCAGGCGTGCCAAATCCATACAACAACTGCGCATCTTCACGCACCACAAAATGGGTGAGCAAACTGACCCGTTGCCCAACCTCGCCCAAGTTGTAGTAGGTGCTCATGGGCACACTGACCTCGTAGCCAACGCCGTTGCAGTCCACCAACACCTGAGGCGGATTTTTCTCTAACAGCACGCCCGTTAACTTGCCTATCATTGGGGTTCCTTTTTACGTCTTGATTACCGGATTATCCGATTGATTCTTAAACACACTTTTTCCCCGCCGGATAACCACCGTATTGCCAACTTATGTGGCCCCATGGATGGCCACTTGCGTACCATTGAAGCCGCGTTACAAGTCAAAGTGGCACGGCGGTTTGAGCAGTTTCGGGTCGAGGGGCCCAAAGCCCGCGCCGAGCAGGCCATGACCCTTATTCAGGCGCTCTACGAGATTGCCAAACACAGCATAACGCCAGACCAGATTCAATTGATGCTGAGCGGCGATGTCGCCCTTGAAGCCGACCCTGATACGCCAAGCGTTCACACCCGCCGTGGCGTCCTGAAAGCACGTACCTCCAATCAAGTGCAATACCTCGACCAGATCCTGTCACATGACATCACGCTGGGTATTGGGCCGGCCGGCACGGGGAAAACCTACTTGGCTGTCGCCTGTGCCGTTGATGCCCTTGAGCGCGGCTCCGTGCAGCGCATTGTCTTAACGAGGCCGGCTGTCGAGGCTGGTGAGAAACTGGGTTTTTTACCCGGTGATTTAGGCCAAAAAGTTGATCCCTATTTACGACCGTTGTATGACGCGCTCTATGACCTCATGGGCTACGAGAAAGTGCAAAAAGCGTTTGAGCGTCAACAAATCGAAATCGCGCCACTCGCTTTCATGCGCGGGCGCACGCTCAACCACGCTTTTGTCATTTTGGACGAGGGACAAAACACCACCCCCGAACAGATGAAAATGTTTTTGACCCGAATCGGCTTTGGCTCCAAAGCGGTGATCACAGGTGACGTCAGCCAAATTGACTTACCCAAAACCCAGACCAGTGGTTTAGTCGATGCTGAGCGTATCTTGCGTCGTGTTAAGGGCATTGCCATGACCCACCTCACCAGCGCAGACGTTGTCAGGCACCCCTTGGTCGCCCGCATCATCGACGCCTATGACGGACGCTTCGACCGGGGGGACAGCGTGCCACCCAATACGCGCCCAACCCGCACACGGAAGGCCCCATGAGCAAGCGCCTACCCGACCTCCAACTGTCTCTTCAATTTGGCTCATTCGCCGACGCTGATAGCTTACGAACGCATCGCAAGGCACTGACACGGCACTTTGTCACCAAGTGTTTGCGTCGCGCGCTGAAATGCGACGGTGAGATCACCGTACGCATCGTCGATACCGAAGAGGGCCAAGCACTCAACCAGGACTACCGTCAAAAAAATTACGCTACCAACGTTTTGACCTTTGACTACAGCCAAACCCCGGTCGTCGTTGCCGACTTGGTATTGTGTGCCCCGGTTGTTGCGCAAGAAGCGGTCGAGCAAGGTAAGCCGCTGGCCGCACACTACGCCCATTTGTTGGTTCATGGGTGCTTGCATGCACAGGGTATGGATCACGAAAACGGCGAAGCAGAAGCTGCGGAAATGGAGGCCGCTGAGGTCGCCATCCTTCAGCAACTGGGCTACCCCAACCCCTACTGAAGCGACATTAAGTAATATCCAGCGGGATCGTGATCGGACCGTTGTTGACCAGGTGTACCTGGGTATCAGCCGCGAACCGACCCGACGCGACGACCGGGTGCTTTGCGCGCGCTTGTGCCACCAGGTAATCAAACAGGTTGCGGGCGTCATCTGGGGCCGCTGCAGCCGTGAAACTCGGGCGGTTGCCGCCACTCACATCCGCTGCCAACGTAAACTGACTCACCAACAGCAAACCACCGATCAACCCCTGACCATCGATATCGGTTAAAGCATGGTGCAGCTTGCCTTGACTGTTCTCAAAAATGCGCAGTTTGAGTAATTTGTCCAACAGGCGATCTGCGGTCGCAGTGGTATCGCCCGGCATGGCGCAAACCAACACCATCAGACCAGCCCCTATTTCGCCGATGGTTTCACCGCCGACTACCGCTTTAGCCTGAATCACACGTTGAACAACGGCCCGCATTCAGTCGCTCGACAAGTCTGCAGGGCCATCTGTCGATGGGCTGATGATGACGTGTGCCTCAACATCGTTGGGCAGCAATTGGATCGTCGCAACGATCCCAGGCACGGCATCTAACAAAGCCAACTCAACATTGCCCCGCAACGCAGCAGCACGCCCGAGCGTCCATGTCGCAGGCATGTGCATGTGTAAGTCAACGAAGCAGCGTGCCCCTGCGCGACGCGTGCTGAGATGGTCAAACCGAATGATTGCCGTGTCATCACGGGTATGCGCGAACTCTTCCAAAACACGGTGAATTGCCGCTTGTACGTCTGGTTCAACGGCCTCATCCATCAACGATTGCGAAGCGCTCCAGATTAGGCGCCATCCTTCACGCAAGATATTCAGCGCCACGGCGATCGCGACAACCGCATCTAACCAAATCCAGCCGGTAATAGCCGCTGCGATCAGACCAATGACAACGCCCGCCGATGTCCACACGTCGGTTAGCAGGTGGCGCGCATCACCATCTAAGGCCGCCGAACGGTATTGTTTGGCGGAACGCAACATGACGAGCGCGAGGGCACCGTTGAGAATCGCACTCAACACAGACAGCAAAATGCCGACATCCAACTGCGCCAATTGCTGCGGGTTAACGAGTCGTTCAATCGCTGAAATAACGATGCCCAATGCGGCACCGACAATCAGGATGCCCTCGAATCCAGCCGAAAAATACTCGGCCTTGTGATGGCCATAGGGGTGGCCATCGTCTGCTGGGCGCGCTGCCACGGTCACCATGTGCAACGCGAATAACGCACTCGCCAAGTTGACAAACGACTCCATCGCATCGGACAACAACGCAACGGAGTCGGTCACCCACCATGCCAACCCCTTCAGGCCGATCGTCAGCAGGGCGACGACCACCGACGCCTTCAGTAAGTTGCGCGGTGTGCGCCACTCTGCAAGCATCATGCGTTCAGGGTCACGCGTGCAAACTTCCGTTTACCCACCTGTACCACGTAGGTGCCGACGGGCAGTTTGAGCCCCTTGTCACTGATGACCACCGAGTCAACTCGAACGCCGCCCCCCTCGATCAATCGGCCGGCCTCAGATGAGCTGGGGGCCAGGTTGGCTGCCTTCAGCAGCGCGCCAATGCCCAAAGGTGCGCCAGACAGGGTGCACTCGGGTATCTCATCGGGGACGCCGCCTTTGCTGCGATTGATGAAATCTTGCTCGGCTCGATCGGCATCGGCGGCGCTGTGAAACCGCGCGGTGATCTCTTTGGCCAGCATGACTTTGGCGGTCTTTGGATTCAAACCTTGCGCGACTTGCTGACGCAACGCGTCGATTTCGGCCTCACTCTTGAAACTCAGCAGGGTGTACCAACGCCACATCAACACATCGCTGATGGACAACACTTTGGCGAACATCGTGTTGGCATCCTCAGAAATGCCGATGTAATTGTTTTTGCTTTTGGACATCTTGTCCACGCCGTCAAGCCCCTCCAATAGCGGCATCGTCAAGATGCACTGAGGTTCCTGGCCATATTCCTGCTGCAGGTGACGCCCCATCAGCAAATTAAATTTTTGATCGGTGCCGCCCAACTCCAGGTCCGCTTTCAAAGCCACACTGTCGTAGCCCTGCATCAAGGGGTACAAAAACTCATGGACGCTGATGCTTTGACCGCCATGGAATCGCTTGTGGAAATCGTCGCGCTCCATCATGCGGGCTACCGTGTACTTGGCAGACAGTTCGATCATGCCGCGGGCACCCAGTGGCTCGCTCCACTCACTGTTGTAGCGTATCTCGGTCTTTGCCGGATCCAAGACCATTGACGCTTGCTGGTAATAGGTCTGCGCATTGACTTGAATCTGTTCCTTCGTGAGCGGGGGGCGGGTGCTGTTGCGCCCTGATGGGTCACCAATCAAACTGGTGAAGTCGCCAATCAGAAAAATGACCTGATGCCCGAGATTCTGCAGCTGCCGCATCTTGTTGAGCACGACCGTATGACCGATGTGAATGTCAGGCGCCGTCGGGTCCAGACCCAATTTGATACGCAGCGGTACGCCAGTGCTTGCAGACCGGTTCAGTTTAGTGATCCATTCGGCTTTGGGAAGTAATTCCTCGCAGCCCCGCAAACTCACCGCCAGCGCATCGGCCACTTGATCGTTAATGGGTTCAACCGGTGGTGCGGTTTGTGTTTCATTCAGGCTCATATTTTTTCAACTCTGCAAACCAAAGGTTGCATATAATGGGCGTTTGACCCC
>JBMTSM010000050.1:0-10406 GCA_049448275.1 Burkholderiaceae bacterium | reverse complement strand
GGCGAACACCGTCTTGCCGACCGGTTGTTGGCAGGCGCGCTTTTGGGCCCAAGACAAAGAGGCCGCGTTACGCGATATCCTGATGCAGGCTTCTGATGCGATTTTTTGGCGATTGTTACCCAGCCGCCTAGAGCCGCGCTGGGTCGTACTGACGCCATCTGAAGCCAACAATGCTGGCCTTAAACAAAGGCTTAAGCGTATCGGTTTGAATTTTCGTGACACCGAACCGCCTCTGCCGACTGGTTTGATTGTCGGAACATTTAGTACGGTAGATGGCGCACAGAGCACACTGGCTGAGCTTAGCGCCCGCGGTGAAAAAGGCTTCGAAGTGCATCAAGTGCGCTCTGAGGTGCCGGTATGGGAAATCGCTATCTATGCCCCCAATGCCCAAACCCGCGACACGCTACTTGAGCAACTTGGCACGGTGCCGCGTTACTCAAACGCCGAGATGAGACTCACTGACTGCGCAGACCCCAAGAAGCCGGCATAAAAAAGCCGGCGTGAAGCCGGCTCTTACGAAACAACGCAGCCCTTACTTGCTAGCGGCTACACGCACCATTTCCAGGCACTTGTTGGAATAGCCCCACTCGTTGTCATACCAGCTCACGACCTTTACGAAGGTCTTGTCCAGCGCAATGCCAGCCTCGGCGTCAAACACAGAGGTGCAGGACTCGCCTCGGAAATCGGTAGCGACCACTTTGTCTTCGGTGTAACCCAAGACACCCTTCATCGCACCCTCACTGGCCGCCTTCATGGCTGCGCAGATCTCGGCGTAGCTGGCCTCTTTCTCCAACTCAACCGTCAGGTCGACGACCGATACGTCGGACGTGGGTACGCGGAACGCCATGCCGGTTAGCTTCTTGTTGAGTTCAGGAATCACCACACCCACCGCCTTAGCCGCACCGGTACTGGAAGGAATGATGTTCTCCAAGATACCGCGACCACCGCGCCAGTCTTTGTTAGAGGGACCGTCCACCGTCTTCTGGGTGGCGGTTGCGGCGTGGACTGTGGTCATCAAACCGCGCTTGATACCCCACGTGTCGTTCAAGACCTTGGCGATGGGCGCCAAGCAATTGGTCGTGCAACTGGCGTTGGACAAAATCGCTTGACCAGCGTAACTCTCGTGATTCACGCCGTACACGAACATGGGGGTATCGTCTTTAGACGGGGCGCTAAGCAGCACTTTCTTAGCGCCAGCAGCGATGTGTTTTTCGGCTGTTTCTTTGGTGAGGAACAGGCCGGTTGACTCCAACACGACGTCCGCGCCGACCTCGTTCCACTTGAGGTTAGCGGGGTCACGCTCGGCAGTCAGACGGATGCGCTTGCCGTTGACCACGAGGGTATTGCCATCCACTGACACCTCACCTTTAAAGCGACCATGCACGCTGTCGTACTTGAGCATGTAGGCCAGGTAGTCGGGCTCGAGCAGGTCATTGATACCCACGATTTCGATGTCAGAGAAGTTTTGCACCGCTGCGCGGAACACCATTCGGCCGATGCGACCAAAACCGTTGATACCTAATTTAACTGTCATGCTCGAACTCCCTTTAAAAACAAGATTGAATAAGTGGGTCAGGCTTGCGCGTGCAAGCCTGTGCGGTTAACTGCGTAACACCTTCTCGACGGTGTCCGCCACGTTCGTCGCTGTAAAGCCGAAATGCTCAAACAAGGCCGGCGCAGGCGCTGATTCGCCGTAGGTATCGATACCGACCACAGCGGCACAGCCGTATTTCCACCAGCCATCGGTGCTGCCCATCTCAACTGCCACACGTGGCAGGCCTTTGGGTAAAACGCTGGTTTTGTAGGCGACGCTTTGGCGATCGAATGCCGTGGTGCTGGGCATCGACACCACACGCACCGCGATACCGCGCTGCGCCAATTCACCCTGTGCTTTCAAAGCTAATTGAACCTCAGAGCCCGTCGCAATAATGACGGCCTGCGCTTTTTTACGCATGCCGACTTCAGTGGGCTCTGCCAAAACGTAGGCGCCTTTACTCATCTCGTCTAAAGCCGTCTTGGGGCTATAGGGCAAGTTTTGACGCGACAACAACAATGCGGTTGGGCGCTGGGTGTTTTGCAACGCAGTCGCCCAAGCAGCCGCCGTTTCAGCCGTATCGGCAGGTCGCCAAACGTCCAAGTTTGGAATCAGGCGCAAACTGGCCGCGTGCTCGATGGACTGGTGGGTCGGGCCGTCTTCGCCCAAGCCGATTGAGTCGTGCGTGAACACATGGATGACGCGCTTCTTCATCAGCGCCGCCATGCGAATCGCATTACGGCTGTAGTCACTGAACGTTAAGAACGTACCACCGTAAGGAATGAAGCCGCCATGCAGCGCAACACCGTTCATGATCGCAGCCATACCGAACTCGCGCACGCCGTAGTTGATGTGACGCCCAGGTCCTTGCTCACCCGTCACAACGGCCCCTTTGCGATCGACGCGCAGATTAGGGGTCGATTTGGTGTTGGTCAGGTTGGAGCCCGTGAGGTCAGCAGAACCACCCAGCATTTCAGGCAGGCCAGCGGTGAAGAATTCGAGGGCAATTTGCGATGCTTTACGCGACGCGACCGTCTCGGCCTTGGTATGCGCGGAGACCACGGCATCAAATGCAATTTGTTGGAAGTTTTTAGGCAAGTCGCCTGCCATGCGGCGCAACAGCTCGCCCGCCAACTCGGGATGGGCCGCCTTGTAAGACTCGAAGCGCGCGGACCACTCGGTCTGCGCCTGTGCACCGGTCGCCGTGCAATCCCAATCGCTGTAAACACTGGCAGGAATTTCAAATGGCGCGTGGCTCCAGCCCAACGCGGCACGCGTTAACGCAATTTCATCGGCACCGAGCGGTTCGCCGTGAGCCTTAGCCGTGTTTGCGCGGTTGGGAGAGCCTTTACCAATCGCTGTTTTGCAGACGATCAGTGTGGGCTTGTCGGCACTGGCTTTAGCTTCCGCGATGGCACGGTCAACAGCCGCTACATCGTGGCCATCGACGGGGCCGATCACCTGCCAACCATAAGCTCTAAAGCGTGCGGGCGTGTCGTCAACAAACCAAGGCGCGACCTGTCCATCAATCGAGATGCCGTTGTCGTCATACAAAGCAACCAACTTATTGAGCTTCCATGCCCCCGCGAGTGCACAGGCCTCATGGCTGATGCCCTCCATCAAACAGCCATCGCCCAAAAAGACGTAGGTTTGATGGTCCACCACGTTGTGACCGGGCCGGTTGAACTCGTTAGCCAGTAACTTCTCGGCCAGCGCCATGCCGACCGCGTTGGTGATACCTTGGCCCAACGGACCCGTGGTGGTCTCAACACCTGCCGTGATATCCACTTCGGGGTGGCCCGGTGTCTTGCTGTGCAACTTACGGAAATTTTTTAGCTCGTCAATTGACAAGTCGTAGCCCGTGAGGTGCAAGAGGCTGTAAATCAACATGGAGCCATGGCCGTTGGAGAGCACGAAGCGGTCGCGGTCCACCCACTTGGGATCTTTCGGGTTGTGCTTCAGATGGCGCGACCACAGAGCCACCGCCATATCCGCCATACCCATGGGGGCGCCGGGGTGACCAGAGTTTGCTTGTTGAACGGCGTCCATTGCCAATGCGCGGATTGCATTGGCCATATCGGTGGTGTTGGCCATAGGGGTCCTGAAGGATAAAAACGAGGAGATAGCGTTGTCGAAGCAAAGTCCGACAAACGGTTATTTTAGCTGTTTGATGACGCACAATAAAGCGCATGATCACGACCGGTCTCATCCTTGCCGCAGGTCGGGGCGCGCGCATGCGTCCCCTAACGGACCACACGCCCAAGCCGCTGCTTGCGGTGCGCGGACAACCGTTGCTCGCCCGAATCGCGACACAGATGCAAGCGGGCGGCATGACCGACTTGGTCGTCAACACGGCGTGGCTGGAAGCGCAAATTGCTGATTTTTTAAGCAATCTACCGCTGAGCCTGCGGATTCAGTGCTCCATGGAGGGGCGTGACTTTGGGCACGCTCTCGAGACGGCGGGCGGGATTGTGCGCGCCTTACCCCAGATGCCAGCCGGTACCACAGCATTTTGGTTGAGCGCGGGTGATGTGTATGCCCCAGCGTTTCAGTTTGACCAGGCGACAGCCGCGGCATTTCTGGCATCCGATGCGTTGGCCCACTTGTGGCTGGTGCCCAACCCCGCGCACAACCCCAATGGGGACTTCGCTCTCGATGCCACCGGTCGACTGCGCCACGACCGTGCTGCGTCGGGCGAGTGGCTGACCTATGCCACCATCGGTTTATTCAAAACCAAACTATTCGGCCACCCGTGGTGCGATTTACCACCGGGTAACCCTACAGGCGTCTCGGCACCGCTCGCACCGCTTCTACGGCGAGCGATGGATGACGGCTTGGTGACCGGCACGCGCTTCGATGGAGAATGGGTGGATGTCGGCACCCCACAGCGATTGGCCGATTTAAATAACCCCCAACCATAGTGGTGCTTGGCTTGGCCTCACGGGATGATGAGACAGTTAAGTAGACTTTGAGACCTATGAACGCACTTTTGAACACGCACACCACACCATCGGATCCAGCGGTTTATGCCGCGCGCCGCGCTCGTTTGGCGGCGGCATTGGGCCCAAACTCAGTGGCCATCATCCCCACAGCGCCTGAGCGACCGCGTAACCGGGACGCTGACTTCCCCTACCGTTTCGACAGCTACTTTTTTTATCTGTGCGGTTTCACGGAGCCCAACGCCTGCCTGGTGATCGATGCGTCGGGGCATACCAGTTTGCTGTGTCAGCCTAAAGACCTAGAGCGGGAAATTTGGGATGGTTATCGCTTGGGCCCTGAAGGTGCGCCGAGTGCTTTGGGCGTTGATGTCGCCGTTGACAGCAACACCATTGACAACTTCGTGCCCCAATGTCTCGAGAATAAAGCCGTTGTATGGTGGCCCTTTGCAACCCATGCCGCGTTGAGCCAACGGGTTGACGGTTGGCTAGACAAGGTGCGCGCCAAGGCTCGTACAGGCGTGCGATGTCCCGACACCCAGCGTGACCTGTGCGCACTCCTAGACGACATGCGGGTCGTGAAGGACGCCCACGAGCTCGCCACCATGCGCCGTGCCGCCGTCATCAGTGCGGGCGGCCACATTCGCGCCATGCAACGCAGCGCAAAAGGCTTGTTAGCGGGTGCCGATGTGCGCGAATACCACTTAGAGGCTGAATTGCTCCACGCCTTCCGCGACGCGGGTGCGCAGTTTCCGGCCTACACCTCCATCGTGGCTGCGGGTGCGAACGCCTGTGTACTGCATTACCGAGCGGGCAATGCGCCGGTCAAATCGGGTGACCTCGTGCTGATTGATGCAGGCTGCGAATTAGACGGCTACGCCTCAGACATCACCCGAACGTTCCCTGCCAATGGGCGTTTCAGCGGACCACAACGCGACGTCTATGCTTTGGTCTTGGCCAGCCAAGATGCCGCCGTTGCGGCAACCCGCGCCGGCGCGCGCTTCAACGACCCGCACGAGGCGACACTCGGTGTTCTGGCGCAGGGCCTGCTTGACCTTGGCATCCTGAACAATGACAAAGTCGGCACTGCAGATGATGTGATCGCCAACAAGTCGTACAGTCCGTTTTACATGCACCGGACCAGCCATTGGCTTGGGCTGGATGTCCACGATTGCGGCGCTTATAGCGAACCAGCAGCCCCCGGAGAGGCAACCCAAAGCCGTGTCCTGAAGACCGGTATGGTGTTGACGATCGAGCCCGGCCTGTACATCCGGCCACAGCCTGATGTCCCCGCCGCATTTCATAACATCGGCATTCGCATTGAGGACGATGCGGTAGTCACCGACGGCGGCTGCGAGCTGATTACGCGCGACGTACCGGTCGCGATTGATGCCATTGAGGCGCTGATGGCGGTGTAATCTTTGGATTCCGCCATGCATTCGGGCAACGCCGCACCTCCCACCGTTGTGAGTGTGCACGCAGGGACTGCGCGTGGACTGATGGTCGGCGGGCGCCGAGTCCTGACCGCCATTGCCAAATTCCCGCAGACAGGGCCCGTTGAGGTCAAGCCCTTGGGACTTGCCGGTGACGAGCAGGTGGACTTGAGTTATCACGGCGGTTTGGACCAAGCGGTTTATGCCTACCCATCTGAACATTTGGCGTTCTGGTCAGCGCAACGCGCCATACACCAGTCGGGTTTGTTTGAATCAGCCGTCACAGCCGGCATGGTGGGTGAAAACCTCAGCATTCGAGGGCTACTCGAAACCGACGTTTATGTGGGTGACACCTTGCATATTGGCTCTTCACTGGCCCTGCGCGTGACCCGTTACCGTGAGCCCTGTAGCAAATTCAACGCGGTCATCGGCTACCCCCAAGCCGCCAAAGACATGATCCAGCGCGCCTTCACAGGGTTTTATCTGCGTGTGATCACTCCTGGGTTTGTTCAAGCAGGCGACGCGATCACCCTGACCCACGGCGCAAAAAGCCTCTGCATTGCCGACATGGCACGGGGTAAATGGGCCAAACACGCAAATGATTGAGCCGCAAGATTGCCATCAATATGGTCACAAGCGAATTGTCTTTTCAAGGGCATTACGCGCCCCACAGGTTAAAAACATCTGCCTACAATCGCGGTACGTATTGGTTCACGCGCGCGTCACCCCCTTCCGTTAGCGCACTGCGATCGCAAACGCCTAACTAGACTCACCCGCCTCATTGGCCACACCTCTTATGACAAAACAACCCACAGCTGCAGAAAACAAGCGCGCCGAGTTACGCAGCGCCGCCCTCGACTACCACGAGTTCCCCACCCCGGGTAAGGTTTCTGTGGCAGCGACCAAACAGCTCACCAACCAACGTGATTTGGCGCTGGCCTATTCACCGGGCGTCGCCGCGCCCTGCGAAGAGATCGTCGCCGACCCTGCCAACGCATTTCGCTACACCAGCCGCGGCAACTTGGTGGGTGTGATTACCAACGGCACCGCCGTATTGGGCTTGGGCGATATCGGCCCCTTGGCCTCTAAGCCGGTCATGGAAGGCAAGGGTGTTTTGTTCAAAAAGTTCGCAGGGATCGATGTCTTTGACATCGAAATCAATGAGCGCGACCCCGAGAAGCTGGTGGAGATCATCGCGGCGCTCGAACCCACTTTCGGCGGTATCAATCTTGAAGACATCAAGGCGCCCGACTGTTTTTATGTCGAACGCAAACTGCGTGAGCGAATGAAGATCCCCGTCTTCCATGACGATCAACACGGTACGGCCATCGTGGTGGGTGCCGCTTTTCTGAATGGTCTGAAGGTGCTTCGCAAAGACATCAAGACGATCAAGTTGGTGACCTCGGGTGCGGGCGCGGCGGCATTGGCCTGCCTGAATCTGTTGGTTAAATTGGGCTTGCCGCGCGAAAACATTTGGGTAACCGACCTTGCCGGTGTGGTCTACGAAGGTCGCACCGAGTTGATGGACGCCGACAAAGCACAGTTCGCGCAAACCACGGATGCCCGCACGCTTGCCGAGGTCATCGAGGGTGCGGATGCGTTTTTGGGCCTGTCCGCCGCCGGCGTGCTCAAGCCCGAAATGGTCGCGTCCATGAACGCGCGGCCTTTAATTTTTGCGCTCGCCAATCCTTCTCCGGAAATTCTGCCGGAGGACGTCAAGGCCGTTCGCGACGATGCGGTCATGGCCACGGGGCGGACTGACTACCCCAATCAAGTCAACAACGTGCTGTGCTTTCCCTACATTTTTCGGGGTGCGCTGGATGCGGGTGCATCCACCATCACCGATGAAATGGAAATCGCCGCGGTCCACGCCATTGCGGAACTGGCACAGGCCGAGCAAAGCGAGGTTGTCGCCGTTGCCTATGCCGGTGAAAAGCTGGCATTTGGGCCTGAATACCTCATTCCGAAGCCATTTGATCCGCGCTTGATGATCAAGATTGCGCCCGCTGTTGCGCAAGCTGCCGTGGATAGCGGCGTTGCGACGCGTCCGATCACGGACATGCCTGCCTATCTGGAACGCCTGCAGAGTTTTGTCTTCGCGTCAGGCACCATCATGAAGCCGATTTACGCGGCGGCCAAAGCCGCGCAAATGAAGCGTGTTGCCTACTCCGAGGGTGAGGATGAACGGGTATTACGGGCCTGCCAAATTGTGGTTGATGAGCAATTAGCGCGCCCAACCCTGATCGGTCGTCCCGCCATCATCAGCCAACGCATCGAGCGTTTCGGCCTCCGGTTGCGCGAGGGCCTGGACTACGACGTCGTGAACATCGAGCAAGACGACCGTTATCGCGAGTTTTGGCAACAGTACCACCGCAAAACGGCACGCCAAGGCGTGACGCAGCAGCTGGCGAAGATTGAGATGCGTCGCCGACTCACGCTCATTTCATCCATGTTGCTGGCCAATGGCTACGTTGACGGCATGATTTGCGGCACTTGGGGCAGCACGTCCAACCATTTGGATTACATCGACCCGGTCATTGGTAAGCGCGAGGGCACCCGGACCTACGCCTGCATGAACGGCCTGATGTTGCCGGGTCGCCAGGTCTTCTTGGTCGACACGCACGTCAATTACGATCCCACCGCCGAGGAGTTGACCGAGATCACGTTGGCCGCCGCCGAGGAAATGCGCCGCTTTGGTCTGACGCCGAAAGTGGCCTTGTTGTCCCACTCTAACTTTGGCTCATCGAACATGCCCAGCGCCATCAAAATGCGCGAAACATTGGCCATGCTGAACGAGCAGGCACCATGGCTGGAGGTGGACGGTGAGATGCACGGTGACGTGGCACTTGACGCCGCCGCCCGCGAAAAACTGATGCCAGACACTGTCTTGCGCGGGGAGGCCAACCTATTGGTACTGCCCAACATTGATGCCGCGAACATCGCCTATAACCTGTTGAAGACTGCCGCAGGTGGCGGTATCGCGATTGGCCCGGTGCTGTTGGGCGCAGCCAAGCCGGTCCATATTCTGACCCCCAGCACCACCGTTCGCCGCATCGTCAACATGACGGCATTGACTGTGGCTGACGCGAACGCGCAACGTAAATAAGGCCCAAACACCCCGCAAAACGCGCCCCAACCGGGGTCGTGTGCGGGGTTTCCCGATCAAGCGCTTGCGTTTTCGGTCGGAATCAGGCAAACTCTCGCCTTGTTTTTAGGGTTTACCCTTGTCGAACGTACCGGCGCCGGGCGATGTCACTGGCCTTGAATGTGTGTCGCGTGACACGCCCTGCCAGTGAGGTTGTTTGCAACCAATCGCCCAAAGCGAGAAACGCCTCGCCGATTGTCGCGCGCGGTGCCTCTTCATACTGCCTAGCTTTAACTGAAATTTTTGAATAGAAAGAGCGGAGATGGATATGCCACTTCGTACAGTCCGTACAAATATTGTTCAATCCATTCGCGCACACCGTGTGAGCGAATTGCAACAAGCTGCCGATGCCATGGGACACCACTTCCTGTACGCGAACTTGGGTAAAGCCCAGGTGAAACAGGACGTGCTTGACCTGATCAACGCCCAGTACACCTTGCCCGTTAACAGCAACAAGAACTTCGACACGTTGTACAGCGCCATCACCGATACGCTGCACAAGTCTGGTCCACAAACAGGTTTTGTTGCGGTACTCGAGCACATCCCATCGCATGCCAAATTCGATAAAGAAACGCGCGAGCAACTGTTAGACATCTTCCGTGATGCCGCTGACTACTGGAACGACCGTAAAGTACCGTTCCGTTGCTTCTACTCATTTGCTGTCGCGCGTGCCGCTACGGGTGAAACGATTCAGTTGGAAGGCGGGGAAGAGCCCATGCCAACTGATAAGCTCGTTGATGTCAGCCCCATGGCTTTGCGTATGAGTAGCCCATTCAACGCGGGTTACTGGTTGACCGCCGCCTGAGAAGTTACCGACTGGCAAACCAAGTGCCCCACAAAAAAGCCAGCATCTGCTGGCTTTTTTCATGGGCGAATGGGTGGCAGGGCTTGAAGCAAATCAATATAAGCCTCGACTGGAACCTCCTCAGCGCGGCGACGCAGATCAAAGTCACCCGTATAACCCTGTGTCGACAACCACACGCCCAAAGTGTGGCGCAACAGTTTTCTCCGCTGGCTGAAAGCCACCTGAATCATGGCCGAGAACCTATCGAAGTCGACTACAGGCGGGGCGGCCTTCGGCACCATACGCACCATCGCGCTGTCGACGCGCGGCGGTGGATCGAAGCTGGTTGGCGGCACGTGCAAAAAGTTCTCCATGTCGTAGCGCCACTGAAGCATGACCGACAAACGCCCGTAAGCAGCCGTACCAGGCGCTGCCACCATGCGGTCAATGACCTCTTTTTGCAGCATGAAATGCTGGTCTTTCACAACGTCGACCGCATCCAGCAAATGAAACAGAATCGGCGTTGAGATGTTGTAGGGCAGGTTACCCACAATGCGCAAGCCACTGTTTGCGA
>JBMTSM010000049.1:0-10407 GCA_049448275.1 Burkholderiaceae bacterium | reverse complement strand
GTCGCAAGCCCTCAAACGCCTGGGGGCTGGTGACCTCGTGCACCAAGTGGCGATCTATGTAGAGGATTGACGTGCCGTCCTCCTCCGTGTGTACAACGTGTTCATCCCAAATTTTGTCGTAAAGCGTACGCTGCATGGCTAGTCCTCGATGTGAACCGACTATTTTATTCCCTGTGGGGTCGCTTACCACGCAGCACAGCTGGTGCGCGCCCACCTGAATAAGTTTGAATTTATTTATTCTAAAAAATTACTTTTTTCCCATTATCTCTAATATTCTTAGATTTAATAGTACTTAAATTGTATAAACGCATAAGATTTGGGTTTGATTGGATTCGCCTTGGTGTCAATATGTTGGTAAACCGTTTAACTGCGTGGGTGATGGGCGGGCGTTGGGTGTCGCGAGCATCCGACAGATCACGTGCGTTTGTGAGCCGAGGCCTCACCCTTTCCGGTGACTTGAAAATCAGTACAACCAGTCTGCAGATCGATGGTTGCGTGTTGGGAGATGTGATGGCGAAGTCGTCGGTCGTCACCATCGGCCCCTCTGGCTCCGTGGTTGGGACTGTGCATGCGGACACGATTTTCCTGGCAGGTCAGGTCTCGGGGCAGATGGTGGCCGCGCATCAGATTGCGTGTGCCGCGTCAGCAAATTTTGATGGGCACATGTTAGCGACGCAGCTGTCGATTCAGGCGGGCGCGCGAATCACAGGCACCATGGCTCTGCGTCACGACACGCCGCTACCCCTGCCCGTGCGGGATTGTGCGTAAGGCGCGCACAAAGGTCACAAAAAAACCCGCCAGCACGGTGCCGCGAGTTTTTTCTGCGCAACCTCAAGTTGCGGTGCCTGCTTAACGGTCTGCGATCGCTTTGACAGTGCGGGCGACGGGGCCAGTAAACAACTGGCGGGGACGACCGATCTTGTACTCGGGGTCTCCCATCATTTCGTTCAATTGGGCAATCCAGCCTGACGTGCGCGCCAGCGCGAAGATACCCGTGAACAGATTGACTGGAATTCCAATCGCGCGCTGGACAATGCCAGAGTAGAAATCGACGTTGGGGTAAAGCTTGCGAGAGACAAAGTAGTCGTCTTCCAAAGCAATCTTCTCGAGCGCCATGGCCAGCTTGAACAACGGATCGTTCTCGAGCCCCATTTCCTGCAGGACCTCTTTGCAGGTCTCTTGCATGAGTTTGGCGCGTGGGTCGTAATTTTTGTAGACGCGGTGACCAAAGCCCATCAGGCGCACGCCGGAGTTTTTGTCCTTTACCTGCTCCATGAATTCACCGACTTTAGCGACACCGCCCATGCGTTGGATGTCTTCCAACATATTCAGGCAAGCCTCGTTCGCACCGCCGTGCGCGGGACCCCATAAACATGCGACCCCGGCTGCGATGGCCGCAAATGGGTTGGTCCCAGACGAGCCGCACAAACGCACCGTCGACGTGGAGGCATTTTGCTCGTGATCTGCATGCAAGATGAAAATGCGGTCAAGCGCGCGTTCAAGCACAGGGTTGACTTTGTATTCTTCGCAAGGGGTTCCGAACATCATGTGCAAGAAGTTACCCGCGTAGCTCAAGGAGTTTTTCGGGTAGATGTAGGGCTGACCGATTTTGTATTTGTAGGCCATTGCCACCAGCGTTGGCATCTTGGCAATCAAACGGATGGCCGCAATGTGGCGATGCTCAGGGTTCGTGATGTCGGTGCTGTCGTGGTAGAACGCAGACATACCACCAACAAGGCCCGTCAAGACGGCCATCGGGTGTGCATCGCGGCGGAAACCCCGCAGAAAATACTGCATTTGTTCATTGACCATGGTGTGACTCGTCACCAAATAGTCAAAGTCCTTTTTTTGCTGCGCATTGGGTAGCTCGCCATTCAGCAGCAGGTAGCACGTGTCCATGTAATCGCATTTGGTCGCCAATTGCTCAATGGGGTAGCCGCGATACAGTAATTCGCCCTTATCACCATCAATATAGGTAATGGTGGACTGGCACGCCGCTGTCGACAAGAAACCAGGGTCATACGTGAACATCCCGGTTTGGCCGTAGAGCTTTCGGATGTCAACCACGTCTGGGCCGACGCTACCGCTGTAGACGGGCATTTCAATGCTCGGGCTGCCATTGCTGAAAGACAGCGTGGCTTTGTTGTCAGACAATTTCATGACACGGTTTCCTTATTTCGGTTAGTGGGTTGTCGCGCGCATTTGTTTTAAAAGCGCCAGTACGTCAGCAGTTGCCAATGCACCCTCGGGCTCTTTACGGCCCAGCAACAGGTCTAGTAAATCGTTGTCGGATAAATCCATCAGGTCGGTCATGGCCTGAGCCTGATCGACTGTCAACGCCGCTTCGTATTGCTTGAAAAAACGCTCGATGAAGAGGTCATTTTCGAGCAAGCCCCGACGGCAACGCCACTTGAGCTTGCTCAACTCGCGTTCGCCAAGAAGGGGACTTGTTTGGGGCATAGCGCTAAGGGCTTAGACGGCTCGCAAAACCATCATCTCTTTGATCTTGCCGATCGCCTTCGTGGGGTTCAAACCCTTGGGGCAGACGTCAACACAGTTCATGATGGTGTGGCAGCGGAACAAGCGGTAGGGGTCTTCCAAGTTATCCAAACGCTCGGCTGTCGCTTCATCACGGCTGTCCGCAATAAAACGATAGGCCTGCAGCAAGCCAGCGGGACCGACGAATTTGTCAGGGTTCCACCAGAAGCTGGGGCAGCTGGTTGAGCAGCTTGCGCACAAGATGCACTCATACAGGCCGTTCAGCTCGTCCCGCTCAACTGGGGATTGCAAACGCTCTTTATCAGGCGCTTGTGAGTGATTCACCAAATAAGGCTTGATCGAGTTGTACTGCTTGAAAAACAGGGTCATGTCCACGATCAAATCGCGTACAACCGGTAAACCCGGCAGCGGCTTTAAGGTGATCGTGTCTGGCAGGGTGCGCAGATTGGTCAGACATGC
The DNA here is from genome assembly GCA_049448275.1 of Burkholderiaceae bacterium. Lineage (GTDB taxonomy): Bacteria > Pseudomonadota > Gammaproteobacteria > Burkholderiales > Burkholderiaceae_C > RS62. The sequence goes on along the minus strand of JBMTSM010000049.1, from coordinate 7,449 downwards.
CAACCCGTTTTTGCCGTTGATGTTCATCGCGTCTGAACCACAAACCCCCTCACGACATGAGCGGCGGAAGGAGATGCTGGGGTCCATCGCCTTCAGCTTCATCAAAGCATCAAGCAACATGCGCTCAGAACCATCGAGTTCGATGGTGATGGTCTGCATGTAGGGCTTGGCGTCTTTTTCGGGGTCGTAACGGTAGATCTTGAATGTGCGGGTATTCGACATGATGGGATGCTCCGTGGGTTAGAAAGTACGAACTTTGGGCGGCACTGACTCAACAGTCAGCGGCTTCAAGTTGACCGGTTTGTATGTCAAGCTGTTGTCGGCGCTGTGCCACAGGGTGTGCTTCATCCATTCGGCGTCGTTGCGACCTAACGGGAATTGCGCGTCGTCTGCAGGGCGCTCGTAATCGTTCACCGTGTGCGCACCGCGGCACTCGGTACGCGCAGCGGCCGAAGTCATGGTTGACTGGGCGCATTCGATTAAATTGTCGACCTCGAGCGCTTCAATGCGCGCGGTGTTGAAGGTCTTTGATTTATCTGCCAAGTGGATCGCATTGACACGGGCACGCATTGCATTAATTTTCTCCACACCCTCGTCCATTGAGGCCTGGGTACGGAAAACGCCAGCATGTTTTTGCATCGTGGCGCGGATCTCATCAGCAACATCTTGCGCATATTCACCACCGGTTGATGATTCGAGTCGCGCCAGTCGTGCCAAAGTCTTGTCAGCCGCGTCGGCTGGCAGTGGCTTATGCTCTTTGTTCTTGTCGTTGAACTCAACGATGTGGTTACCAGCCGCGCGGCCAAAGACCAACAGGTCCAGCAGCGAGTTGGTGCCCAAACGGTTTGCGCCATGAACGCTTACGCACGAGCACTCGCCAACAGCGTACAGTCCGTTCACTGGACGCTGTCCGCCCTGACCGTCAGGTGCGACGACTTGGCCGTTGATGTTCGTGGGGATACCGCCCATTTGGTAATGAATGGTGGGCACAACTGGAATCGGCTCACGCGTGATGTCAACGTTTGCAAAGTTCACACCGATCTCGTAGACCGATGGCAGACGCTTGTGGATGGTTTCAGCACCCAGATGGTCCAGTTTGAGCAACACGTAGTCTTTGTTGGGCCCGCAGCCTCGACCTTCCTTAATTTCCTGGTCCATGCAGCGCGACACGAAGTCACGGGGCGCCAGGTCCTTCAGTGTTGGTGCGTAGCGCTCCATGAAGCGTTCGCCTTCGCTGTTCAGAAGGATGGCACCCTCACCGCGGCATCCCTCGGTCAGCAACACGCCTGCGCCAGCTACGCCGGTGGGGTGAAACTGCCAAAATTCCATGTCTTGAAGTGGCAAGCCAGCGCGCGCTGCCATACCGAGGCCATCACCGGTGTTGATGAAGGCGTTGGTCGATGCCGCAAAGATCCGGCCGGCGCCGCCTGTCGCGAGCAGCGTGGTTTTGGCTTCGAGGATGTAGACATCGCCAGTTTCCATTTCCATGGCGGTGACGCCAACGACGTCACCATCCGCGTCGCGAATGAGATCCAGCGCCATCCACTCAACAAAAAATGTGGTGCGCGCTTCGACGTTTTGTTGGTATAGGGTGTGCAACATCGCGTGCCCCGTCCGGTCAGCAGCCGCGCAGGCACGTTGGACGGGCTTCTCACCGTAATTCGCCGTGTGGCCGCCAAATGGGCGTTGGTAGATGGTGCCGTCTGGGTTGCGGTCGAAGGGCATGCCCATGTGTTCCAGGTCGTACACCACTTTTGGCGCTTCGCGGCACATGAACTCAATCGCGTCCTGGTCGCCCAGCCAGTCAGAGCCCTTGATGGTGTCGTAGAAGTGGTAGTGCCAATTGTCCTCGGACATGTTGCCCAAAGAGGCACCGATACCGCCTTGTGCGGCAACCGTGTGTGAACGGGTTGGGAAAACTTTTGAAAGAACGGCGACATTCAAGCCTGCACGTGCCAACTGCAGTGATGCGCGCATACCTGAGCCGCCCGCACCCACGATGATCACGTCAAAACGACGCTTTGGCAGAGAAGAAGTGACTGTCATGGCTTAAAGTCTCCAAAGAGCTTGAATGGACCAACCCGCGCACGCCACGAGCCAGACCAAAGTGAACAAATGCAAGGTCAAGCGCAGACCCACCGGCTTAACGTAGTCCATCCAAATATCGCGCGTGCCAACCCACACGTGATACAGCAGGGCGAGGATCACGACGAAGGTCAAAACCTTCATCCATTGCGCGGCAAATATGCCTGCCCACACTTCATAGGTGATGGGGCCACTGCTGAAGATGACTTGTGCCAGCAAGATGACCGTGAATAACGCCATTAATAGCGCTGTGGCGCGTTGTGCCATCCAGTCACGAAGACCGTAGTGCGCGCCTGTCACGACGCGCTTGGAACCAAAATTTACCGACATGAAAAATCCTTGGTGATGAGGTGATCAGTAGACGCCAAAAAGCTTGGCGCCCAACACAACAGTCAAAACCACCCCTATCGCCAGCGTGGCGATAGCTGATGATTTGCCAAATTCTTTGCTTACGGCATGCGTTGCATCCATGTAGAGGTGCCGTACACCAGCAACGAAGTGGTGCAAGTAGGCCCAGATCAGTGCGAGGGCGACTAATTTCAGGAACCAACCGGGATAGATGCTCACGCCTTCCGAGAATGCAGAGGTCAGGTACTCATAAGACAGCTCAGAAGAGATTGATTTATCGAACATCCAAATGATGAAGGGCATGAGGATGAACATCAGTAAGCCGCTGACTCGATGCAGGATGGAAACCCAACCCGCGGGCGGCAGCCGGTAGGTTGTGAGGTCTTTGAGTGCGTTGATGTTGCGGAACTCGGGCCGCTGCTTCTTCAACTGGGTCATGGTTGGGTGCTTCCTGTGTTTTAAACGCTTCGGTTCGTAACGTTTGGCGCGTGATGATTGCCTGTAACGGGTTTGTAACCACTCACCAACGTGACGATTCTATTGCAATGCAACATTCATTTCCCTGACAACCCTGAACATGGCTGACAGTTTTTGTCACCGATGTTTGTCAAGGGTCGTGCAGACGACTATTGCGCTGTCATCGTTTTGATTTCAGTTCAATTCGTTTTTGTAGTGGTGTGTGTCTGTCCTATACAGTGCGCGACGCAATTCCATCGGCAGGTTGTTGTAGGTATATGCAATGCGTTCAACACTGAGTACGGGAGTCTGCGTCGCGACATCAAGCAACGCGGCGGCTTCAGTGTCAGGTGTCGTCGCCTTGATGCGCTCCTCAGCGCGGACCATCCGAACACCGAATGTCGATTCAAATAGGCTGTACATGGCGCCCGGATAGGAGCCGAGTTGCTCGACCGTTAGGCCTTTGAAGGGTCCGGCGGGAAGCCACATGTCCTCGCAAATGGTGGGTACACCGCCAAGTCGCAGCACACGACGCACGTGGATCAGTGGTTCTGCGGTGCGCAGGCCCAACAATTTGGCGATTTCTGCAATCGCGCGCACGCGGCGGCACCAGATGATCTGCCGCTCTGCAGGCCCCTCGCTCTGCACCGTACCCACATCGGGATGTAAACGTAGAAAGCGGTACTGTACTTGGTGTTCGGCGTGTGTAGCAACGAATGTTCCCTTGCCCTGTTTGCGAACCAGCAGATTTTCCGAGGCGAGCTCATCAATGGCTTTACGAACGGTGCCCTGGCTCACGCCAAAGCGGGCGGCAAGGTCGAACTCGCTGGGGATCACATCACCGGGTTGCCACTCCGCATTTTGCAGGCTTTGCAAAATCTGCGCTTTGATTTGCTGGTACAGCGGGCTGAACGCTGGCGCACTCAGGCCACTACTGCCGTCCGCCGCGCTTGGTTGGCCAAGCTGGCTGGCGTTATTGGGGGTGCTGTTTGAGGCGGTCATAAATGTGTTGGGGCAACAGTCGCTCGGCGCATCAAATGCGTTAGCGTGCCAATGCCGAAATTATATCTTATATAAGACACAAGACGTTGACTTTTAGGGTTTACCAGAGTACACTCTCGCCCAGTTTTAGGGGGCTTCTTCAGTCGGTAGATCCGTTTGTCCGTGTCGGTTCGATTGCCGCAAATCCCCAAGCCAAGCCACCCTCAATTTTTCACCTTTTCAAACTTCACTGGAGTCTCACCATGAGCAAGAAACCCGTTCGCGTTGCCGTCACTGGCGCTGCTGGCCAGATTGGTTACGCCCTCTTATTCCGTATTGCATCTGGCGAGATGCTTGGCAAGGACCAGCCAGTCATTCTCCAGTTGCTTGAAATCCCTGATGAAAAGGCACAGAAAGCCCTCAAGGGCGTGATGATGGAGTTGGAGGACTGCGCGTTCCCCTTGCTCGCTGGGATGGAAGCCCACGGCGACCCCATGACTGCTTTCAAAGACGCAGATTACGCGTTGCTCGTCGGCTCACGCCCCCGAGGCCCCGGTATGGAGCGTGCGGAATTGTTGGCCATCAACGGTGCCATCTTCACAGCCCAAGGCAAGGCACTGAACGCGGTTGCCAGCCGTAACGTAAAGGTGTTGGTGGTGGGCAACCCCGCAAACACCAACGCTTACATTGCGATGAAGAGCGCACCTGACTTGAATCCTGCAAACTTTACCGCCATGCTGCGCTTAGACCACAACCGCGCTGCCAGCCAGATCGCGAGTAAGACAGGCAAAGCCGTCTCTGACATTCAGAAGCTCTGCGTTTGGGGCAACCATTCGCCCACCATGTATGCAGACTACCGTTTCGCAACCATCAACGGCGAGTCTGTCAAGACCATGATCAATGATCAAGACTGGAACGCCAACGTCTTCCTGCCCACCGTGGGCAAGCGTGGCGCCGCCATCATCGAGGCGCGTGGCTTGAGTTCAGCCGCATCAGCGGCGAATGCGGCGATTGATCACATGCGTGACTGGGCTCTGGGTACCAACGGCGCATGGGTCACCATGGGCGTGCCGTCAAAGGGTGAGTACGGTATCCCAGCAGGCGTGATGTTTGGTTTCCCCGTGACTTGTGCCAATGGCGAATACACGATTGTTGAAGGTCTCGATATTGACGCTTTCAGCCAGTCTTGTATCGATAAAACACTCAAAGAGTTGTTGGACGAGCAAGCTGGTGTGGCGCACTTGGTTTAACCTGTTCGAACCTAATCGAACTGAAACAAACCACCGTGCAGGTCATTACCAGCCAACACCCCCGAAGTATTTTGCTTGGGGCCCAGGCCGCCCAGGCCGGCTTGCCGGTGTGTGATCACTATTGCGGTGTGATGCCACGCATGCAAAAGAGTCTCGCTTTGCAGCGTACGCTTTTTGAGGCGCACGGCGCTTGTCTGTTCGATGTCACGCTTGACTGCGAAGATGGCGCACCGGTGGGGCAAGAGTTAGCCCATGCGCATGCCATTGCTGACCTCTTAAACACCCACCAGCCGGCCAAGGACGGTCTGCGGGTGGGGGTGCGGTTTCACGCGACGCAAAGTACAGGCGGTCATTTTGAAAATGACGCACGCATCATCCTAAGCGCAGCCGCCTCCCAAGTGGCCTATGTCATGGTGCCCAAGGTGGAATGCATTGAAGATGTGGATTTTGCTTGTGCGGTGATCGATACGGCGCAGGCCTCCCACGAATCGGGCAACGTGTTTCAGCGGCGCCTGATGCCGATACACGTCTTGATTGAGTCGCCGTCTGCAGTCAATCAGGTGCACGCTATTGCCGCGCATCCGCGCGTGCAATCGGTTAGCTTTGGCGTGATGGACTTCATCTCCAGCCACGGCGGTGCGATCCCTGATTCCGCGATGACGGTTGAGGGGCAATTCAGTCACCCGTTGGTGGTGCGTGCCAAGCTTGAAATCGCCAGCGCGTGCCATGCGGCAGGCAAAGTGCCTTCGCATTGCGTGGTGACCGAGTTTAAAGACGTGGAAGCGCTCAAGGGCGCCGCCAAAAAAGCGGCTGAATTATTTGGGTACACCCGTATGTGGAGCATCCATCCAGACCAGATTCGTCCCATCATCGATGCGTTTGCCCCAGATGCGTCCGCCGTGGCGCATGCCGGACGCGTGATCCACGCGGCGATCGCTGCTGATTGGGCACCTGTGGCCATCGACAACCAATTACACGATCGTGCCAGTTACCGCTATTACTGGCACCTGATCGAGCGCGCGCACGCCACTGGCGTCGTGATACCCACCGAATTACAGCAATTTTTTTAAACGGAGAACAACATGACTGACTTTCTTAAAAACTACCAAGCCCATGTTGACGAACGCGCCGCAATGGGTATCCCACCCTTGCCCTTGTCCGCAGAGCAAACCGCTGAGCTGATTGAATTAATCAAGGCACCACCCGCGGGTCATGCCGAAGATTTGGTTGAATTGTTGTCGCACCGCGTGCCTCCTGGTGTTGATAACGCGGCCAAAGTGAAGGCGAGCTTTTTGTCCGCTGTTGCCCACGGCGATGTTCCTTGCGCGCTGATCTCAGAGGTCAAAGCCACGCAATTGCTGGGCACGATGCTCGGCGGTTACAACGTGAAGCCTTTGATTGATTTGCTCGACCGCCCTGCAGTTGCAGCAACGGCCGCTGATGCGCTGAAAAATACGTTGTTGATGTTCGATGCTTTCCATGACGTGGCTGAGAAAGTCAAAGCGGGCAACGCCAGCGCCAAGGCAGTGATGGAGAGCTGGGCAAATGCCGAGTGGTTCACGAGCCGTCCAAAGGTCGCTGAAAAAATTACCGTGACCGTTTTCAAGGTGCCCGGTGAGACCAATACCGACGACCTGTCGCCTGCGCCCGATGCATGGAGTCGTCCCGACATTCCATTGCACTATTTGGCGATGCTCAAGAATACCCGTCCGGACGCCGTATTCAAGCCCGAGGAAGATGGCAAGCGCGGCCCGATGGCGTTCATCAACGACTTGAAGGCAAAAGGCCATCTCGTGGCCTATGTGGGCGACGTGGTTGGTACGGGCTCATCCCGCAAATCGGCGACCAACAGCGTGGTTTGGGCAACGGGTAAAGATATTCCTTATGTGCCCAACAAGCGCTTCGGCGGTGTGACACTAGGCGGAAAAATCGCGCCTATCTTCTTCAATACCCAAGAGGACTCTGGCTCGCTGCCCATTGAGGTCAGCGTTGCCAAGCTCGAAATGGGCGATGTGATTGACATCTACCCCTACGCAGGCAAGATCGAGCGCAACGGTGAAGTTGTTGAGACGTTCAAACTGCGTAGTGAAGTTTTGTTGGACGAGGTGCAAGCGGGTGGTCGTATCAACCTCATCATCGGTCGTTCGTTAACGGCAAAAGCGCGCGAATTCATGGGTCTGCCGGCTACCGACGTGTTCCGCTTGCCGGTTGCACCGAATGACACAGGCAAGGGCTTCACACTGGCGCAAAAGATGGTCGGTCGTGCCTGCGGTTTCCCCGTCAACAACGGCAACCAACAAGGCGTACGCCCCGGTACCTATTGCGAGCC
>JBMTSM010000048.1:0-10576 GCA_049448275.1 Burkholderiaceae bacterium | reverse complement strand
TAGCCGCCTGTCATGCTTTCGCCAATTAGAAAGCTCATGACTTTGCTCCCGTCTTATTTTTGAGACCGCGCCCGAGATAGGCCTCGATCACCTGCTCATTCGCAGTGACCTCGGCAGCGGTGCCTTGCGCCAAGACATGCCCTTCGGCCATCACAATGACCGACTCGCACAAGCGTCCGATGAAGTCCATGTCGTGCTCGATCATGCAGAAGGTGTAGCCGCGCTCTTTGTTCAGCCGAATGATGGCGTCACCCAAGGTATTTAACAACGTACGGTTAACACCTGCACCGACCTCGTCCAAGAAGACAATCTTGGCGTCGGTCATCATCGTGCGCCCCAATTCGAGGAGCTTTTTCTGACCGCCCGACAAATTCCCCGCGAGCTCTTCAGCGACGTGTTCGATCTCGAGGAATCGGATCACATCGTTGGCCTTCTCACGCACACGCGCCTCTTCTTCTTTGACAAGATTTGGGCGTAACCAAGCGTCAATCAGGCGCTCCCCTGATTGATTACCAGGCACCATCATTAAGTTCTCGCGAACGCTCAAGGTGGAAAACTCGTGCGCAATTTGGAAGGTGCGCAACATCCCCTTGGCGAACAACTGGTGGGGTTCCAAACCGGTAATGTCTTCGCCATCGAGATACACGTAGCCCGACGTTGGTTTGTAGTGCCCGGCAATGACGTTGAAAAGCGTTGTCTTGCCCGCACCGTTGGGGCCGATCAGCCCGGTAATCCGCCCTGTTTGCAGCGATAACGACACGTCATCGACAGCATGAATACCGCCGAAGTGCATCTTGAGGTTTTTAACTTCAATCATGGGATAGATAAAATAAACGGCCCAGACCTATAGCGGTCCGGGCCATTCATGTGTCGACTGAGGTGAGGCGCGCAGCGCCCCACTCGGCTCAAATTAACGGTAGCCGACGGTCTCGAATTTGCCGCCCTTAACGACGACTTCGCGGTAGCTACCGGCGCTTTCGCCTGGGACAATCAACTCAACAGCCGATGCACCGACGTAATCGATGTCACCACCTTTGGCCAAAATTGCCAATGCTTTGGCAAGCTGGCCGGGGTAGATTTTTTCGCCAGGTGCGTTAGCGACTTCAAAAACCTTGTTCTTGAACTTGCTGCTGTCGGTTGACTTAGCGGCCTGCATCGCGAGGATGGTCAGTGCAGCTGCATCGTATGACTCGGGCGAGTAAGGACCGTCTTTAAAGCCAGCCTTGGCTGCCAGTGCGGTGTACTGCTTGGCGCCTGGGCTGTCGGTTCCTGGAACCACACCGAATGAGCCGTTCAAACCCTTGCCAATTGCCGCAGTCAGGCTGTCGCCGATCATGGCGTCGGGCAGGAAGAAGCGCTCGAACGCACCGGTATCCAGCGCAGAGCGGATGATGCCGCGGCCGCCTTGGTCCAAGTAGCCCGCAACGATCAGAATGTCACCACCGGCAGAGGCCAGCGCGCCCACTTCGGCGGTGTAATCACCCTTACCGTCTTCGTGTGAAGCGTAAATCGTGATCTTGCCACCTGTGGCTTCGACGTTCGTTTTGATGCTGTCAGCCAAACCCTTGCCGTAGTCGTTGTTGGTGTAGGTCAATGCGGCTGACTTGATGCCTTTTTCTTTCAGCATTTGCGCAATGATCTGACCTTGACGCGCGTCTGAGGGCGAGGCGCGGAAGAACAAGTCGTTGTCAGGGATAGTGGTCAACGCAGGTGATGTCGCGGAGGGCGAGAACAACACAACACCTTTGGGCATGGCCACGTTCTTGAGCATCGCCGTTGTCGCGCCGGAGCACAAACCACCGATGATCGCCTTGACTTGCTCAGAGCTCACCAAACGCTCAGCAGCGGCTGTCGCAGCAGCGGCATCGATACAGGTGCTGTCTGCACGAACGGCAGTGATTTTCGTTCCGCCCAAAAAGGCACCGCTGTCGCTGGCCTCTTTCAGTGCCATTTCAGCACCAGCCGCCATGGGACCCGCCAGGGATTCCGCTGGACCGGTGAAGCCGAGCGCAACGCCGATCTTGATGGTGTCAGCGTGTGCTGCGCCGATCAGTGCGGCGGTCAGCGCGGTAACGGTGAAAAGTTTCTTCATAGTTGCTCCTGTAGTTTTTAGAATCTGCGATTTTGACACGACATCTCACGAATAAAAAATTAGTATTGATACCAATCTCTGAATTTTTGACCAAATTGGGCCCTGTAATCGACATGAAAGATTAAACCAGTGTCAAAACGCGTCAAGACGGATACACCGGCTTGAATCGGGCGATGGTTGCTTTAACGGACTCGCTCAAATGAAAACCAGCGCCAAACTGATCGGCTAGAACCGCACATTTTGCCTCGAATGCCGCGATTCCTTGCCCGTAAATGAACTGCATGGTGCCCCCGGTCCAAGTGGGAAAACCCACTGCAAAAAGGGATCCGATATTGGCGTCATGCACACTTTGTAGGACGCCTTCATCGAGGCAGCGGGCCGTTTCGACCGCTTGGCGATACAAAATGCGGTCTTGGATGGTTGGGATGTCGACCGTCGCGTCGGGCCGTTCAAATAGCGTCTTCAGATCGGGCCACAACTGCTTTTTCGCGCCTTCCGGGTAATCGTAGAACCCCGCCCCCGCAGCCCGTCCGCTGCGGTTGTGCACCTTTACCATGCGCTCGACCAGCAGTTCGCCAGCGCTGGCCTGGTAGGTTTTACCCATCGCTTTGTAATCACTGCGGGTCTGGTCCAGTACCTGCACGGACAGCGACAACGCCGTCTCGTCGAGTACCGCCAACGGCCCCACCGGCATCCCGCATTGCATGGCCGCATTCTCGATCACCGCCGCCGGAATACCCTCCCCCAACATGGCAGCGCCCTCCATCACAAAAGTGCCAAACGTCCGACTGGTGTAAAAACCGCGCGCATCGTTGACCACAATGGGTAATTTGCCAATCTGCTGCACATAGTCGTAGGCCTTCGCCAAGGTGTCGTCATCCGTCTGCTCGCCCCGAATGATCTCGACCACTCGCATCTTGTCGACGGGGCTGAAAAAATGGATGCCGATAAACCGACTCGGTTGGGGCACGGCTTTGGCTAAACCTGAAATAGGCAGGGTTGAGGTGTTGGAGGCAAAGAAGCCATCGGCACTGAGGTGCGGCAACGCCTCGCGGGTCACCGCCTCTTTCACCGCCCGATTCTCGTAAACCGCCTCAATGATGAGGTCACAACCCGCCAAAGCACCGTAATCGTCAGTGGGCTCGATGAGCGATAGCAACGCCTTTTGCTCGGCCTCTGACAGCCGCTCTTGGCGAACCAATGCACTGCTCAATCGCTCGCTGTGCTGTTTTCCGCGCGCGGCCACCGCCTCAGTTTGATCGAGTAGCACCGTTTGAATCCCCTTGCGGGCTTGCGCGTACGCAATCCCTGCCCCCATCATCCCGGCGCCCAACACGCCCACTTTTTGAACGCGATGCCGAGGTACGGCAGCGGGACGACTGCCACCGGCTTTGATCGCGTTCATATTGAAGAAAAATGTATTGATCAGGTTGCGGGCGACCGGACCGGTCCAAAGCTTCGCCAAGTAACGCGACTCAATGCGCAAGGCGGTATCGAAATCGACCGATGCGCCCTCGACCATACAGGCCAACGCATATTCAGGTGCAGGCAGCAAACCACGCGTTTTTTTACGCAAGATGGCGGGCGCAACCGAGATGGCGCCAGCGAGGCTGGGCGACAGTGGACCGCCCCCGGGTATGCGGTAACCCTTAACATCCCACGGCTGTTGGCTGGCGGGGTTCGCGTTGATCCACTCAATCGCCTGCGCGCGCAAAGCGGCCTGGGCGTCAGCACCTGGTGCGACCAGGGCACCCACCAGCCCCATCGAATGCGCCTGCGCGGGTGTGAAAAGCTGCCCCTCAACTAAAAAGGGTTGTGCTTTCGCCAGCCCCAACAACCTCGTCATTTTCGTGATGCCAGACCCACCGGGGATCAATCCCAAGGTGACCTCTGGTAGCCCCAATTGAATACGTGGGTCGTCGATAGCGACGCGGTAATGCCCGACCAACGCCACCTCCCAACCGCCCCCTAACGCATGGCCGTTGACACACGTGACGACTGGGATACCCAATGTTTCCAGCGTTCGAAAATGTCGCTTGATCTGCTCCACCTCGTGAAAAACCGCCACGGCGTCGTCTGCAGTGGCGTTGATGACCTGCGTGAGATCGGCTCCAGCGAAGAAAGATGTTTTGGCTGAGGCCAAGATCACCCCGCGAATACCGGCACGCTCGCGCACAACTTGCTGGGTCACGGCCTCAAGGTCCCGTTGCCATTGGGCACACATGGTGTTGACGGATGACCCGGTTTCATCCATCGTCAATGTCGCAATGCCATCGGATAGTTCAAATCGAATGGTCTCAGTCATCATGTCTACTCTTGTTGTAAGGTGGTGTGCCACGCAGTGGGCTCAGACGCGTTCAACGATGGTGCAGATGCCCATACCACCGCCCACACACAGGGTCGCGAGACCGTAACGCAACCGACGGCGATGCAGTTCGTCGATCAGGGTGCTCAGGATCATGGCTCCGGTCGCACCGAGTGGGTGCCCCATCGCAATCGCACCGCCATTGACGTTGGTTTGCTCGGCATGAAACCCCATGTCCTTCATGAACTTCATCGCAACAGCCGCAAACGCCTCGTTGATCTCGACCAAGTCAATATCACTTGCATCCAAATTGGCTTTAGCCAACGCTTTACGTGCGGCCGGTGTGGGGCCCGTCAGCATGATCGTGGGATCAGCACCGCTGAGTGCGGTCGCGACGATGCGCGCGCGAGGCGTGAGGTCCCATTGCTTGGCCGTCGATTCGCTGCCGACCAGAACGGCGCAGGCGCCATCCACAATGCCCGATGAATTACCCGCGTGGTGGACATGATTGATACGTGCGACCTGGGGATAGCGCGTCAAGGCAACCGCATCAAAGCCCAAATCACCCAACCCCTCAAAGGAGGGCTTTAACGCGGCAAGCGTGTCGACCGTCGTGTTGGGTTTGATGAATTCATCCTGCGCCAAAATCACTTGCCCTAGGGTGTCTTTAACCGGCACCATCGAACCGTCAAAGTAACCACTTGCGCGGGCATGGGCAGCGCGGCGCTGGCTCTCGGTGGCGAAGGCGTCAACATCGGTTCGCGTGAATCCCTCAAGCGTTGCAACGAGGTCAGCTCCTACCCCTTGGGGCACAAATAAAGTCTCAAAATTCGTCGTTGGGTCCTGCGCCCAAGCCCCGCCATCGGCGCCAATGGGCACGCGACTCATACTCTCCACGCCACCTGCAACAACCAGGTCCTCCCAACCGCTGGCGACTTTTTGGGCCGCCATGTTGACCGCCTCTAACCCCGACGCACAAAACCGATTGATCTGCACGCCCGAGCAACGCACATCCCAGCCGGCTTTGAGGGCGGCAATCTTCGGCAACACCGAGCCCTGCTCACCAATGGGCGACACCACCCCCATCACAATGTCATCGACTTGCGCGGGATCAAAGCCGTTACGTTCCCGTAGGGCTTCTAAGACCGTCACCCCTAAATCAATGGGTTTGACTTCATGTAGCGAGCCGTCTTTTTTACCTTTACCCCGAGGCGTGCGAACGCTGTCGAAGATATACACATCAGTCATGGCGCGTCCTCAAATAATCGGATTCTTAACGAGCGCTCAAGCCCATTTGGCGGCTGATCAACTCTTTCATGATCTCGTTGGTACCACCGTAAATGCGCTGAACACGTGCATCTGCGTACTGGCGGGTCACTGCATACTCCCACATGTAGCCATAGCCACCGTGTAACTGCACACACGCATCCATCACCTTGCATTGCAAGTCAGTACACCAGTATTTCGCCATACTGGCAGTCGCGCTATCGAGCTGATCGACCATGACCAGCTCAACACATTTGTCCACGAAAACACGCGCAACCTGTACCTCCGTTTGGAGTTCGGCAAGCGTGTAGCGGGTGTTTTGGTAACTGGCAACGGGTTGCCCGAACACCTGGCGCTCTTTCACATAGGCAACCGTCTGTTCTATGACCGACTGCGCCGCCGCGACCGCGGTCACTGCAATCTGCAAACGCTCCCACGGCAACTGCTCCATGAGCGCGATGAAGCCACGATTCAAATGTGCGGCGCCCCCTAAGAGCTGGTCTGCGCTGACCCGCACGTTTTGAAAGAACAACTCTGAGGTGTCTTGGGCCTTCATGCCTAACTTTTTCAGACGTTGGCCCTTTTCGAAACCAGGAGTCCCCGCCTCCACCAGAAAAAGGCTGGTGCCTTTCGCACCGGCACTCGGGTCGGTTTTGGCCACCACAATCACCAAATCAGCGTTCCAGCCGTTGGTGATGAACGTCTTACTGCCATTGATGATGAAGTCATCGCCATCGCGAACCGCCGTGGTCTTGACTCCCTGCAAGTCGCTACCCGCCGCCGGTTCAGTCATGGCGATGGCACCGATCAGCTCACCGCTGGCGAGCTTTGGCAGGTATTTTTCCTTTTGCGCGTCGGTGCCGTAGTGCAGCAAATAGGGGGCAACGATCTCGCTGTGCAAACCGAAGCCAATGCCCGAGTAGCCGCCTGCAGCCAACACCTCCATCTGAATGACCGAATAGCGCTTGTCATCCAACGCACCACCATACGCCTCAGGCATGGTCATACAAAGGAAACCGTTCTCACCGGCCTTACGCCATACGGATTTATCAACATAGCCCTGTACCTCCCAGTCAGCATGGTGCGGGGCTATCTCCTTGTCAACAAAGCGCTCAAAGGCATCTTTGAACGCCAGGTGATCAGCGTCAAACAGGGTGCGCTCGATCATGAGCAAACTCCAAAAATATGATTACGCTGCACCCAGTTTTCGTCATGCAGCAAAGCGGGCATTGAAATAATGATATCGCTGAACGCCTAAACACAGCGTCTCAATGGCTTACGATCCATGTCCACGCCGCGCCATAACCATTACTCGGCCAACGGTTATTGTTTTGAATGCCAGTACACGAACAAAAGCCAACGTACGCTACGGGTCTGTTTGAACCCTTTATGGAGATCGTTATGAAAAAGCCATTTATTGCAGCCGCTTTGATCTGCATGTCTGCCTACGCCGCCGCGCATGGCTGCCCCGGCGAGATGCGCGCGATTGACGCCAAAATGCCCAGTGCGATGCTAACTGGGGCGGATGCTGCCAAAGTGAAAGCCCTGCGTGACGAGGGCGAGAAGCTTCACAAGTCAGGCCAACACGCGGCATCCATGAAGGCGCTTGGCGACGCGAAGAAGTTGCTCGGTATGTAACTCAGAACAGCCACCGTCAGACGGCTGTGCAGACGCCCACAATCGCACTATCATGGAGCGATGAAGGCGTACCGAATCCTTCTGACGGCATTGGTCACAGCGCTGATCGCCCTCAGCTGGTTACCCCAAACCAACGAATTGGCGTCTGCACAAGTTGACGCTGGCCTCAAGCGCGCCTTGGTTACCTTTGCCTCGGCGCGCGTGTTAAACGGGGTCATTTCAACCCTTCAGGGCACTGAGGTGGTGGCGCAGCCACTCGGATTTGGCGTCACGTTATCAGTGGGCCAAGTGCTTGACCCGGTGAATGACCTGGTCGAGCAATTCTCAGACCTCATGCTGGCCGCCACACTGGTCTTCGGCGTCGAGAAATTTTTACTCACACTCTTCGGCAACTGGGCTGTCTCAGCTCTGGTCACGGCTGTATTGGGTGCGTGGCTCGTGCTCTATTGGCGGCAAACGTGTCCGACCTGGCTGTCCAAGCTGGTCTTGATGGTGGTTTTCCTGCGGTTTGCAATGCCTCTGGTGACCATTGGTAGTGGTGCCATTTTTGACATCTATTCGGCTAACGACTACGCCCAAAATCAGGCCGTTCTGGTAGGCACATCCGCCGATTTAACACCCAGCCTGAAAGCGCCTATCGAAACGCTTAAAAGCGAGCTCGCCGAGCTTCGAGATATGGTCGACCAGGCCGTTGAGAGCGTCGTCTCTTTGCTGGTTATCTTCATCCTGCAGACGCTGGTTTTACCCCTGCTGTTGCTGTGGGCCTACTACCGAACGCTTACATCCATTGGGCACTGGCAATGGTTAGATCGGTAAACGCCCCGCTAACCGCGCCGCGCGGTTAGTTCACAAAAATCATCCACAACTCGCTGGTCGCGTGGGTACCGCTCAAACTAGCCGAGCGCTCGATTGCGGAGGGGGTACTCACCGATATGCGCGACAGCCTGCCCAGCGCAACCTTGCACCTCACCGCACTGCGTATGAAAGGTCCCGCAACAGAGCGCAAAGAGGCCGTATGGCAGGCCCTGATTACACACAACTTAAACTCATGCATGCATGAAACAGCGATGACATGAACTAGAAAGCCCATTATTGCTAAGGAGAGAATCTATGATCAACCGCATCTTGTTAGACGGTCTACTCAAGCCCGTGAGCCATTACTGCCATACAGTTGAGGCCAACGGCATTGTCTGGGTATCAGGTTTGGTTGGCATGCGCGCCGATGGGACCATACCTGACAACACAGTTGCTCAATTCGATATTGCCATGGATGACCTCCGAGCCTGCTTACGGGCGGCGGGGTCGGACTTGGATAAAGTGACCAAGGTACGCATTTTCATGACGGATATCACCGAGCGTGCCGCCATCAATCCTCGGCGCATTCGAGACTTTGGCGAGAACCTACCCGCTTCAACGCTGGTTGAAGTCACTGCATTGGTAGACCCGCGTATGCGGGTGGAGATCGAGTGCGAAGCGGTGCTTTGAGAGTGCTAACGACCAGCGAGACGATTCAGTCACCCTTAAAAACAGAAATCAAGTCTTCTGAAGTTGTCCGTGACCGACCAAAATCGATGTTGTTGCGCAAGTGATCTATATGGTGGTGCATCAAGGACTCGGCGCGCGAAGAGTCACCTGCTCGTAGCGCCTGAATGATCCCTGCGTGCTCGTCATCCCGGCAGTTGATCACACCTTTCTCACCGAACATACCAATGATCAACGACGATCGCGTGATCAAATCCTTTACTACACGCAACAGCACCGCATTGTTGGATAACTCAGCCAAGTAGCCGTGGAATTCACCAGACAATCGAATCGCTTCATGACGATCGCCAGCGGCATGTGCAGCCGACTCTTTAATCAAGTGCTTCTCGAGTACTTTCAAGTCTTTCGCTTTGACATTCGACGCAGCGATGCGCGCCAGCGACGGCTCAATTAGCAGTCGCGCCTCAAAAACTTCTTGTGCTTGCTTCGGTGTCGGGCGCGCCACAAAGGCGCCTTTGTTAGGTTGTAAATCAACCAATTCACGATTCGCGAGCAGTAACAAGACGCGTCGCACCCGCATACGACCAACGCCGAATGCCTCACAGAGCAGCGCCTCCGATAGCTTGGTTCCAGGCGCCAGCCGCTGGTTAATTAGTGCGGCGTATATCTTTTCAACTATGGCTTCTTCTTCGGCCTTTTCGCTCTTCAAACTTACGGTCATGCCAACTCCCTTTGCACCAGTGGGGTGCGCACATCACATGTGTTTCCTGATGTTAATCGAGCAATGCACACTTCTAGGTCGATCGTGAACAAAAGCAGTGCAACTCAGCGCCCTAATCCCCTGTGGCCCTATTGGCACAATCCGTGCTAACACCTTTGCCAGGGATATGAAAACATTAGTGTTTACACTAATTTCAAACTTTGTTAACAATGTTCATAGTCAGGATACCAACCGTAACTGACTCAATTCCCGGGTTGGAATTTCGCAACTCACCCTTTGGAGAAATGTCAATGAAGAAACGCTACTTCCTCAAAAGCACCCTCGTCGCCGGCCTCGCAGCTGCAGCCCTATCGACTTCAGCATTGGCGGCTAATCCTGTCCTGAAAATCGGATTCGTTGGCGTCACTTCAGGCCCTGCTGCCGCTTGGGGCATCTCAAATCAGCGCTCGATGGAGACACGCGCCGCATGGATCAATGAAACGGGCGGCGTAAAGATCGGCGGCACCACATACAACGTCGAAATTGTCGCATTTGACGACCAAAAAGACCCGAAGCGAGCGATCGCAGGTATGGAGAAGATGGCACAAGAGGGTATCCACTACGTGGTCGGCCCTAACGTTGACGACGGCGCCGCAGCCGTTCGTCCCGTGGCAGAGCAAAAAGGCATCATGTACTTCCCGTATGCTTTCCCGAAGGAGCTCTACACCAAACCCGCTTCGAACGCTGTCCTGGGCATGGTCGCCAACTACCAGTCCGGCCCTGCGATATACAAGCACCTGATGAAGAATAACGGTGTGAAAAGCGTCGCCTTTGTCGCAGCGAACGAATCTGATCCGCTGAGCCAGCGCGATGGTGGCGTTCAGGCCGCCAAGGCACTTGGGCTCAAAGTGACGTCGAGCAACGTGACCTACCAGGTCGACACAACTGACTTTACCCCCGTGTTGTTGCCCGTCTTGAAAACCAAGCCAGACTTGTTGGTCCTGTCAGGCGTCTCGCCAGCTAACGCACCTCAACTGATCCGCTCTGCCCGCGAACTGGGCTACAAGGGCCTCATCTCGACTGAGACTGCGCA
>JBMTSM010000047.1:0-10597 GCA_049448275.1 Burkholderiaceae bacterium | reverse complement strand
TTTTTTTGAGATAGTCCTTGAATCGACCTTTCGCCTCAAATCGCTCTCGGAAGGGCGATTGGTCGAAGCGCTCAGCCATCCGAGGGATGATGCCACCACCGATGTAAATCCCACCGCGGGCACCCAGAATCAGCGCCAAGTTGCCGGCGGCGGTACCTAAGAATCCACAGAATAAATCGATCGCTTCGTTGGCGCGACTGTTGGGCTCGGCGATGGCGCGCTCCCAGACTTGCGCTGGTGTGGTGATTTCCCGCGCTGTTCCACCGTGCAGTTCGCCGAGGGCGTGGTAGAGGTCAACCAATCCAGTGCCGGAGATGATGCGCTCGCCGGACACGTGACCGTAGCGCTTCTGCAGCTGTTTGATGACATCAAACTCAGCTTGCGTCGTGGCGCTCAGCGTGACGTGTCCGCCTTCACCAGAGATCGGAATCCATTTGTTCTGGTAACCCAGCGGCAACAAACCCGACACACCCAAACCAGTGCCCGGGCCGATGAGACCGATCGCCGCATCGGAGGCGGCGACGGCATCAGCACCGCCCACCGCCCGCTTTGCGCTGGCCGGTAAGTGCGTGAGCGCCAAGGCCAATGCGGTGAAGTCGTTGATCAGGAGGAGTCGCTCAAGCCCCAGTTGTTGACGCAAATCGTTGATTGAAAAGCGCCAGTGGTGATTGGTCATGGCAATGGCATCACCAAACACGGGGTTGGCGATACCGAACGCTGCACTCGGCGGCGCAGCCCGGTCAATTAATTTTAGGTAGGCGAGTGCGGCATCGTGTAGCGACTCGTATTCAGCGCAGGGCAATACGTGGACGTCGGAGATCGCCGAGTCCTCTGAGGCTTGCCAGCCAAAGCGTGCATTGGTGCCGCCGATATCACCCAGCCACCGTGGGAACGGTGGTGGCATGGGATGAGCGTGATCGCGTGAGTCAAACATATGGGGGGATTTTTAACAGCGGCAAGCATACACGGCTTCTGCCCGCATTGTCAGAATTCAGGCGCCCGACTCCATGGCTTTTGCCATTGTTTTACCCAACTCAACGCCCCATTGGTCGAAGGCGTGGATACCCCAAACGGCCGCTTGGCAAAACACTTTGTGCTCGTAAAGAGCGATCAAACTACCGAGGTTGTATGGTGTCAACGCATCCATCCAAATCACGTTACTGGGTACGTTGCCACGGAATTGGCGGTGTGGCGTGAGCCTTGCCACATCGGCCTCAGACATCCCGGCTGCTCGCAGGCTTTGCGCTGTGTCATGGGCATCACGACCGCACGCCAATGCCTGCGCTTGGGCGTTCAGGTTGAGCAGTACCACGCGGTGATGCTCGGCGGCCATCGGTAAAGCATGGGTGGGCGTGTCCTCTTGCGTCACACCAATGAAGTCAACGGGTACCGTGTGTTGGCCCTGGTGGATGAGTTGGAAATACGCGTGCTGCCCGTCAATGCCAAGTCCACCCCAGACGATTGGTCCGGTTGCCGCGTCGACGGGTTCGCCGTCGACACGCGTTGATTTACCGTTTGACTCCATATCCATTTGCTGGATGAAGGACGCGAATTTCTCAAGACGCCATGCGTAGGGCGAGATGAGGTGGGTCGGGCAGTTTAAGAAGTTGCGGTTCCAGACCCCCAACAGCGCCAACGCCAACGGCATATTTTGGTCGACGGGGGCACTCAGGAAGTGCTGGTCCATGGCCTCAGCACCGGCTAAAAACGCCCGAAACGCCTGTGAGCCAATGCCCATAGCCAAAGGTAACCCGATGGCTGACCAAACGGAGTAACGGCCACCGACCCAGTCCCAAAAGCCAAAAATATTTTCTGGCAAAACGCCGAACGCCGTCGCCTTATCGACTGCGGCAGAGACCGCTGCAACGTGCGCCCCCAGCGCGCGCTCTGGCACGCCACCATCGAGCAACCAGCGCCGTGCCGAGTTGGCCAAGGTCAGGGTTTCTTGGGTGGTAAACGTTTTGGAGGACACCACAACAAGTGTGGTCGCGGGATTGAGGCCGCGCAGCGTGCTGTGCAGCGCCCAAGCGTCTGGGTTGGATACAAAATGAACGCGCACGTGCGGACTGGCGTTAGCCGCAAGCGCCTGTGCGGCCATGCGTGGACCCAGGTCGGAGCCGCCGATACCGAGGTTCACCACATCTGTGATGGCCTCGCCGGTGTGGCCCTTCGCAGTACCGTTGTAGAACGTATCAGCGAACGCCAACATGCGCTTCAAGACATCCGTGACTTGCTCGCTGATCGCTTGTCCCCATGGTGGTGTGGGCTGGTTCGCGCCACGAAGCGCCATGTGCAAAACCGCCCGACCCTCAGTTGCATTGATCGCGTCGCCTCGGGCCATGGCATGTGCTTGCCCCAGTACGTCGGACTCGGTGGCCAAGGCTTGCAGCTGCGACCAAATGTGCGTGTCGATGCGTTGACGGGAGAAATCCAAATGCAGGTGACCCGCTGACATCTGAAAACGCTCGGCGCGTTGGGGATCTTTCAAAAGCTCCCGCAGGTGCGCCATCGGTTGGTTGGCGCTGGCTTGTAGCGATTGCCAGGTGACACGTTGTTGCGGCGATATGAATGTAGTCATGAGGGTTAGGTGACGTCTGCTTGATGGTCAGTTACGGTTGAGTTGCGCCGCTTGGTCGGTGGCTTCTTGTGCCAACGCGGTGATGGCCGACCAGTCACCCGTGCGAGCAGCGGTCTCGACGATGTTAACGGGCGTCAGCCAAGAGCCGCCCACCATGGCCACGTTGGGCAGTGCCAAAAACTCATTCATGTTGGCAAGCGATACACCGCCGGTGGGACAGAAGCGCACATCCGACAGCGGGCCGCCCATGGCCTTGAGCATGCCAAGGCCGCCGGCTTGTGACGCAGGAAAGAGTTTCATGAGGCTGTAGCCGTGGTCGCGTGCGCGCATCACTTCACCAGGCGTCATCACGCCTGGTACGAAGGGCAGGTTCGCCTTTTGCACCGCTGCAATCAGGCTGTCAGTCATGCCTGGCGACAGTGCAAACGTGGCGCCAGCGTCAACGACTTTCGCCACGTCCGCGGTGGTGGTGACAGTACCGGCGCCTACACACATTTGTGGAACGGCCTTCGCCACCGCGGCGATGGCAGGCAATCCCGCAGGGTGGCGCAAGGTGATCTCCATCACGTCAATGCCACCGGCCAAAAGGGCGTGTGCCATGGGGACGGCTTGCGCGACATCGGTGATAACGATGACTGGAACGGTCTTACTTTTAAAGGGTGGGAAAGTCGTCATGGGTGGATTCAGTTGGTGTGGGATTGGGATGGGCGTCGTCACGTCATCAGGCGCACATCAGGCCTAAAAGAGCGCGCAAGCGCCGCTTTCGGCATCACTGGCGAAGCGGCGGAAGTTTGCAAACAGCTCGCGACCACTGCCGTGCGCATTGGCTGTTAAGTCGTCCGGGTTGGGCTGCGCCACCGGGCGGGCATTGAACGTGGCGTCGTCAACCAGCACCTTGAGGGTGCCAGCATTACCGTCTAGTTCAACCAAATCGCCAGTTTGGATGCGCGCGAGTGGACCACCCGCCAGCGCTTCGGGGCTGACATGAATGGCCGCAGGGACTTTGCCTGACGCACCAGACATCCGGCCATCGGTGACCAATGCCACCTTAAAACCTTGATCTTGGAGGATGCCTAAACCGGGCGTGAGCTTGTGTAACTCGGGCATCCCATTGGCGCGCGGACCCTGGAACCGAACGACTGCGACGAAGTCGCGTGCCATCCCGTCGTTCTTGAATAGATCCAACAGCTCTTTTTGGCTTGAAACCACTACAGCAGGTGCGCGCACGATGCGGTGTTCAGGTTTGACAGCCGAGGTTTTGATCACGGCTGTTCCAAGGTTGCCTTTCAGAACCTTGAGCCCGCCGTCGGGTGCGAAGGGGTCAGACACACCGCGTAAGACGGCGGTGTCAGCGGACTTCGCAGGAATTTCACGCCACGCAAGCTGCCCTTGGTCCAGCCACGGTTCAACCGCGTAGCGGTGTAAGCCATGGCCCACAATGGTCGCCACATCGTTGTGCAGCAGTCCAGCTTGCAGCAACTCACGCATCAAGAAACCCATGCCGCCAGCTGCCGCAAAATGGTTTACATCGGCTGAACCGTTGGGGTAAATCTTGGTCAGTGACGGCACCACGGTCGCCAGATCGGAGAAGTCGTCCCAATTGATCAAAACACCCGCTGCGCGCGCCATGGCGACGAGGTGCATGGTGTGGTTGGTCGAGCCGCCGGTCGCCAGTAATCCCACAATGGCGTTGACTAAATTTTTGACGGATGCAACCTGCGCCAGCGTGATACGCGTTGCTGTTGGCATGTGTGCCATCGCAACCGCGCGCGCCGTCGCCTCGATGGTCAGGGCGCGCCGAAGGTCGGTACCGGGGTTGATGAAAGATGAACCGGGCAGATGCAGCCCCATGATTTCCATGAGCATCTGGTTCGAGTTGGCGGTACCGTAAAACGTGCAGGTGCCCGCGCCGTGGTAGGCGCCGTCTTCAGCTTTGAGAAGGGCGTCGCGACCGACCAAGCCTTGCGCATACTGCTGTCGGATCTTGGCTTTCTCATCGTTGGGCAGGCCGGATGTCATCGGGCCTGCAGGCACGAATACAGTGGGCAGGTGGCCAAATTGAACCGCACCCATGAAGAGACCGGGGACAATTTTGTCGCACACGCCCAGGCACAAGGTCGCATCAAACACGTTGTGCGAGAGGCCCACGGCTGTTGCCATTGCGATGACATCACGGGAAAACAGTGACAAGTCCATGCTGTCTGTTCCCTGCGTGACGCCGTCGCACATCGCTGGTGTGCCGCCCGCGACTTGTGCGGTGGCGCCAAATTGCCGTGCTGCCTCACGAATGATGTCGGGCGCGCGCTCGTAGGGCTGGTGGGCCGACAGCATGTCGTTGTACGCAGTGATGATGCCAAGGTTCGGTGCCACTTCCTGATGGAGCTTGAGCTTGTCATTGGCCGGCATGGCCGCAAAGGCGTGGGCCATATTGGCGCAGCCCATCCCCTTGCGTTGGGTGCCAGCTTGCATGGCGGCGGCGACGGTTTTTTCGTAGCGATCACGGCTATCTCGACTGCGCGTGGTGATGCGTTGGGTGACGGCATCAACCGTCGCGTTGAGCCTGGGGATGTCGATGTGTGGGGTGTTGAGTGTGGTGGGATTCATTGCGCAGGTGCCTCGAGCAGGTGATTAGTCATGCAGCCAAACAGAAATTCTTGGCTGATCGCCACGGTGTCCAAGGACATGGGAAACGGGGTAGTTATTGGTGATGGCTTCTTTGGCGCCACGATAGACCGCGTGTTTATCAGCGCCCCCACCGATGGCGACGCATACGGTATCAGCGCTGAGAATGGCAGACAAATTGAGACTGATGCGCTCGTAAGGTGCGGTTTCAGGCGATACGTGCAAGCAGCCCGGTGGCGCCGTCAAGTCAAGGCCCGCCTTGAGTTGCGGTGCAAAGGGAAATAGAGATGCGGTGTGGCCATCGGGTCCCATCCCTAAGATCACGACATCTACGCCGCCCAGGCGCTTGATGTCTGCTGTGGCACGGGCAGCTACCGCTTCGAGGTCAGGCGCTTCGTCCGTCTCATCCCAATCGATGAGGGGATAGAAGGTCGCGGATTTCGCGTAGTTGCAAAGCAGATACTTCCGAACCAACGCCGCGTTGCTGTCGGCGTGGTTGTTAGGGACGCAGCGGTCATCCACCAATGTGATTTGAACGGCGTGCCAGGGGAGGTCCTGCATGCTCAGCGCTTGAAACAGCGCGATGGGTGACTTCCCGCCGGAAACAGCCAAAACGGCCGACGTCTGGACGCTGAGTAGGCGACGTAACGCCCCGCTGATATGGACCGCCAGTTCGGCGGCCATCGAAGCGGCGGAGGGTAAACGGTGTTCGGTTACAGCGCTCAACTCAGGACTCCTCATACCACGTGAGGTTGGCGCGCGCCATTAATGCGGATGACGCAGCAGGCCCCCACGTTCCTGCGTTGTAGGGGCGGGGGGGCTCGCCAGAGTTAGCCCACTCATTCAAGATCGGTTCGACCCAAACCCAGGCGGCCTCCAGTTCATCGCGTCGCATGAAGTGCGTGAGGCGCCCCTTAATGACATCGATCAGCAGACGCTCATAGGCCTCTGCGCGGCGCTCACTGAAGGCGGATTGAAGGTCGAGGTTGAGGTTCACTTGGCGCATGTTCATGCCCGAACCCGGTTCTTTAGCCATCATCTGCAGTTGGATGGATTCCTCCGGTTGTAAGGTGATGACCAAGCGGTTGGGCTTGCTGTTGGCCGCACCCGAGAAGATAGAGAAAGGCATATCATCAAACTCGATGATGATTTCC
This sequence comes from Burkholderiaceae bacterium, assembly GCA_049448275.1. GTDB lineage: Bacteria > Pseudomonadota > Gammaproteobacteria > Burkholderiales > Burkholderiaceae_C > RS62. The sequence continues at coordinate 4,243 of JBMTSM010000047.1, read as the reverse complement.
GAACGGCGTTCCTGCATACGCTTACCTGTACGCAAATAGAAGGGCACGTTGGCCCAACGGGCGTTATTGATATAAGCCTTGAGTGACACAAATGTCTCGGTGCGACTGCCTTTTGGTACGTTTTCTTCGGTCAAGTAACCGGGTACCGGTTGGCCACTCGATGAGCCCGCTTGGTACTGGCCCCGTACGGTGTCACGTTTGACGTCCGCCGCCGTCATGGGTCGAAGCGAACGCAATACCTTTAATTTTTCGTCACGAACGTCGTTGGGATCCAGCGATATCGGCGGCTCCATGGCCACGATGCACAACAACTGCAACAGGTGGTTTTGCACCATGTCGCGCATGGCGCCCGTTTGGTCGTAGAAGCCTGCGCGGCTGCCCACCCCCACTGTCTCCGCCACAGTGATTTGTACGCTGCGAATATTGGGCCCGCGCCACAAAGGCTCAAGAATGGCGTTACCAAAGCGCAGCACCATGAGGTTTTGCACCGTCTCTTTGCCGAGGTAATGGTCGATCCGGTAGATCTGGCTCTCCTTGAAGTACTGCGCCACCTCGTTGTTGATCGCTTGCGCAGAGGCGAGATCGTGACCCAGCGGCTTTTCGAGGACGACACGGGTGCGGTCGTCAACCAAGTTGACGGCTGTCAGGTTGGCGCAAATTTGCGTGAAGAGGCTGGGCGCTGTGGCCAAATAAAACACGCGTTGCGCACCCGCTTGGCTGATGGCTGCCAGGTTGCTGTAGGCGGCCGCGTTGGTGACATCTACATTGGCGAAGTCCAGACGGCTGAGAAAGCTGTTCCATAACCCATCGGGGTTACTGGATTCAGTTAGTGCTTTTTCGATGAAGGGTTTTGCCTTCTCGTTGATGAAGGCGAGGTAGCCTTCACGCCCCCAGTCTTGACGTCCCACACCAATGATGCGTGTATCGGCATCAAGCTTGTCGTGTTGGTGCGCACTGAACAGCGCGGGAATGAGCTTTCTAAACGCCAGATCGCCCGCGCCTCCGAAGATAACAATGTCTAGGGGGCCATCGCTGGGGGTAACTGCTTGTTTGCTGTCAGGGCGCACGGTCAAACCTCGAATAAAGGGGTTGATTGGTTAACAAATCGTGGCTGACAGTGTAATTCAGTTACATAGTTTTCGGTTGTTTTGGTTACCAGTTGGTTACGAGTTTCCAGACGCTTGGTGGCGTTACCTGCCCGCTCTCTCGTGGGGTATCAGGCCAATGCGGCTTGGACTTCGGCTTGTGAAGGGGGCTGGCAACCAGCCCGCGTGCAGTTGATAGCTGCAGCCTGCATGGCCCAAGCCAAGGTCTTATCGACGCGGGTATGTGCATCCGCTGGGTACTTGGCCCAGTCGGCCAGTGTGTTTCCCCAGAATGTATCGCCGGCGCCAACCGTGTCCACGACCGCTACCTGTGGCACGGGTGCTTGCGCTGCTTGCCCGTCGACTTGAAGGTAGGCACCATTGCCGCCAAAGGTCAAAGCGATACGTGAGGCACTCGGAAAGTGCGTCGCCAAGGTCGCTGCGTTGGCAAGGCTGGCGTCTGCATAACCCAACAGCTCGAGGTCTTCATCGCTGGCTTTGAGCCAGTCCGCGAGTTGTGCAATGGTGGCGACTGCGGCCACGTAGGCTGACAAATCCGCAGCCAGTTTGGGGCGCAAATTAACGTCGACGCTGATGGTCCAACCCAGTTGTTTGGCCATCTTGATCACCGCCAATGTTTTTTCGTGTTCAGGGGGCACCAACAGTAACGAGCCCGTGTGCAGGATCGCTGGTGGCTGTCCTTCCAGCCATTCAACGACGCTGTCAACGCTGTAACTGCGATCAGCGATGCCCTCCCGGTAGAAGCCGTAATTCGGCTGCCCATTGATGACCTGGACCACCGCCAATGATGTCGGTAAAGGGGTATCCGCTAAAACTGTTTTGACCCCATCACGCGCCAATGTTGCCTTCAAGCCTTGCCCGAACGCATCGGTCGAGAAGGGGTTAATGAAGTGCGTCGGCGCACCTTGCAGAGCGGCGGCACGTGCGAGGTTATAGGGGCTACCGCCTTGGAACGGACGCAGGGTGCCATCCGATTGCGAAATGCAGTCCATTAAGGCTTCACCGAGTACAAAAATGGCTGTGGTCATGTTTCGCAGGGGTATCGATTTAACGTTTGTTCAACTGACCGCGCCGAAGCACGTCAATCCAAACGGCAATGATAACCACGGCGCCAATCGCCATCATCTGCTTGAATTGCGATATTTCGAGCAGGTTCATACCGTTACGAATCATGGTGATGAGGATGGCACCCAGCAAGCTGCCCCAGATGCTGCCACGGCCACCGAATAATGAGGTGCCACCCAAAATCACAGCGGCGATCGCATCGAGCTCAAACATTTGTGCCATCTTGCCGCTGCTGGAGTCCATGCGACCCATCAAGACCAGTGCAGCCAAAGCGCAAGACAGACCGCTGATGACGTAGACGCCTAATTTGTAGCGGCGAATGTTGATACCCACTTGACGCGCGCCCATCTCGTTAGAGCCCATCGCGTAGACGTAACGTCCCAATTTGGTACTTGAAAGCACGAATGCCATCACTAAAAAGTAGACGGCGGTGATGATGATGGGCATTGGGATGCCGAGGAATTCGCCGTAGCCGACTGTGGGGAAGGGTTCTGGCAAACCCGCCATGTCAAAGCCGCCGGTCGAGTCAAATGCAAGGCCGCGCCACAGCGTCAGGCCGCCCAGCGTGACGATGAATGCGGGGATGCCCACATAGGCCACCAGATAGCCGTTGAAAATGCCGATCGCTGCGCCGATCGCCAACGCTGCCAAAATCGCCAGGCTGGGATCGATGCCCAGTTTCACCATCATGTAGCCCGCGTAGGCGCCACACAAGGCGGTGAGCGCGCCAACCGCCAAGTCAACGCCACCAGTCAAAATGACGAACGTTTGTCCCCCGGCCAACAATGCAACAACCGAGGCCTGAACCAAGATGTTGCTCAGGTTACGGGTGCTTAAAAAGTACGGTGATGCAAATGACAGCAGCACAGCTAAGACCAAAACGGCGATCAGTGCGCCGTACCATTCTTGGCGTGTGATGTTTCTCATTGGGGGCTCCTCGGGGTAGATGACTGAATGGGGATCGCAGGGCCTACGTCCCTGGCTTTCCGATGACCGCGCGTTTGGACCGATCATGGGAAAGCCACCTGTGAACAGGTGGCTTCTGTGAGGTGACCGTGGGACACCTCAACAAGCTGGGTCGACTTACTTCTTCTTCATGAATTGCGCAACGCCAGAGTCCTTAGCGAACTTGTCAACGTTTGAAGGCAAGACCAAGAAGCTACCGGTGTCGATACGTGCGTCCACTTTCTTGCCGTTTGCAGCAGCGATGGCCGTCTCAACGCCAACGGCGCCGATCTTGGCCAACATTTGTGCGGCGTTGGCTTGTTGCCAGCCGTCTTTCATCATGTCCAAGCCACCGGGTGAACCGTCGAAGCCGGCGATCTTGATGCTGCCAGCCTTATAGCCTTGTGACAGCATGGCCGCCTTGGCACCCAATGCGCCGCCGTCCCATGCGTTGGCAATGACCTTGGCGTTGGGGTTGGCACGTAATGCGGCCTCAACACCGTTTTGAGCCATGGTTTGGTCCCATGTGGTGGGGACTTCAACGACTTTCACACCTTTGACATTTTGGTTCAATCCGTCCAAAAAGCCTTGCTTGCGCTCACGGCCGGTTGATTGACCTTGGTCGCCAGTCACGTAGATCACGGTGTCGCCTGACTTCACTTGTGAAGCCGTCCACTTGCCTTGAACATTGGCAGCCTTGATGTTGTCGGTTGCAACGTAGCTGGTGATATCGGCGCCGGTGATGCCCGTGTCAACTGCGACCACAGGAATGCCAGCTTTCATCGCTTTGGTGATGGCGGGTGCAATACCGGCACTGTCAACTGGGGCGATCGCGATGGCGTCGACTTTGCGGGTGATCATGTCTTCGACGATCGCCAATTGGCTGGACAGTGCGCCTTTTTCGGCGGCCAGCTGAATGAATTTCACCCCAGCCTTTTTGGCTGCGCCCGCGGCGCCGCCGTTGATCAGTGTCCAGCCTTCGTTGGTGTTGCCGTTGGTGATGTAGGCGATGGTGGTCTCAGCGTGGGCGACGGCCATGGCACCGCAAGCAGCGGCGATCAGGGCCAAGCGGCCGAATGTGCGTTTGATACTCATTGAATGTTCTCCAGATATGTTTGCTTGTAGAT
>JBMTSM010000046.1:0-10705 GCA_049448275.1 Burkholderiaceae bacterium | reverse complement strand
CGCCAGTCGTGGGCGACGTGATTTGTACCCTCGCGGGCTGGCGACAACTACCGCCCGTGGCGTGCGCGCTTTACATGGCGGTCGGCAAGGGTCTGCGCTATGGCGTGATTCTTGTCGGTGCCGCCTCGTGGTTTAACTACTGAACAAGAAGTTCAAAACGTCCCCGTCCTTGACGACATAGTCTTTGCCCTCAGCGCGCATCTTGCCGGCATCTTTCGCACCCTGCTCGCCTTTGAATGCGATGTAGTCATCAAACGCAATGGTTTGCGCACGAATGTAGCCCTTTTCAAAGTCGGTGTGGATCACGCCAGCCGCTTGTGGCCCCGTATCGCCAACGCGAATCGTCCACGCGCGCACCTCTTTCACACCCGCCGTGAAATAGGTTTGCAAACCCAATAGCCGGTAGGCGGCACGGATCAAACGGTTCAGACCGGGCTCAGTTTGGCCCAATTCAGCCAAAAACATGTCACGGTCTTCATCAGACATTTCTGACATTTCAGCTTCCAATTTCGCGCAGATGGCGACGACGGGCGCCTTTTGTGAGTCAGCGAATGCCACCAGACGATCCAATAACGCGTTGTTCTCAAAGCCGTCTTCAGAGACGTTCGCCACAAACATCGCCGGCTTGGCGGTGATGAGGAAGAATTGCTTCAACAGCGGCATCTCTTCCTTGGTGAACTCCAGAGTCCGTACCGGCTTGCCTTCGTTCAAAGCGGCCTCGCATCGCTCCAAAATACTGACCAATCGCACCGACTCTTTATCCCCAGAACGGGCTGTTTTGGATACCCGGTGCAGCGCCTTTTCAACGGCGGCCAAATCAGCAAGGCACAACTCGGTCTGGATCACTTCGATATCGGCAATCGGGTCGACTTTGCCAGCGACGTGAACCACGTTGTCATCTTCAAAGCAGCGGACCACGTTCACAGTGGCATCGGTTTCGCGGATGTGCGCTAGAAATTTATTGCCCAAACCCTCACCCGTGCTTGCACCAGCGACCAACCCGGCGATGTCAACAAATTCCACAATCGCCGGCACCACGCGCTCAGGACCGACGATGTCGCTCAACTGCTGCAGCCGGGGGTCAGGAACCTCCACCACGCCCACGTTGGGCTCGATGGTGCAGAAAGGGTAATTTTCAGCGGCGATACCCGCTTTGGTTAAGGCGTTAAAAAGGGTCGACTTACCCACGTTGGGTAGCCCCACAATGCCGCATTTCAAGCTCATGACAGTCCTCAATATTCAGAACCATGAGTTTAAGCGACTTCGCCCAGGAGGCCTTTATGGGTATGCGGTGCAGGCAAGGGATCCGCCCACTTAGAATAAGCCCATGATTCAAGCGGGCAACATTCGCGTCCTCGGCGCCGGCATCACAGCGCATGCCACTGCCTTGCTGTTGTCTCAACAAGGCTGGCGCGTCCAACTGTCGGCTGCGCCCCAACGTCAACACGACGCCTCGGTTCGCGACATTCGTGCCTACGCGATCAATCACCGTTCACGTGCAACCCTCAGTGCCTGTGGCGTCTGGCCCGCGCATGACCAGGCCCCGTGGATCACCCCCGTCAGTCAAATGCGGGTTTTCGGTGACACCACCGGTCAATTATTTTTAGATCCACCCAGCATCAATCCCCCGCAACTGACTGAGTCCCACGATCCGGTGGCGTGGATGGTTGAGGTCCCAGCGCTGGAAGACGCTTTGCTTAAAGCCTGCCAAGCCAGCGATGGCGTCGCAATCGATGGTATTTGCGCGACCCGTTCGACAATCACGCCAGACCTCACGGTCGTGTGCGAGGGACAGACCAGTACGCATGGGGGCTTTGAGCGCCACAAAATCAACTACCCCCACCGTGCCATCGCAGCGCGGGTGAGGGCATCGCTGCCGCATGCGGGCGTGGCGCAACAGTGGTTTGATGGTGACCGCATCTTGGCTTTGCTACCAATCGGTGGCGCTACAGGAAACGACTTAGCGGTGGTGTGGTCGGTGCCGACCGCGGAACAACAGCAGTGGTTGGCGAAAACGAGCGAGACTGGAACTGCGCCTTTAGCGGCCGAGCTCACAGCGCAGAGCCGAAACACCCTCGGTGCCCTACACATGACGGCTGGTCCAGTTGGTTTCCCGTTATCTGTAGGGCAGGTGAACCGGTGGTTCGAGGGGCAGACCGTGTTGGTCGGCGATGCGGCGCACACCATTCACCCTTTGGCGGGACAAGGACTCAATTTAGGCCTCGCCGATGTTCAAACCTTGGCTGACTGCTTGGCCACACGCCAACGCTGGGAGGCGGCCAGCGCGCCGCGCCTGATGCGGCGTTACGAGCGACAACGCCGAGCGGATACCCAAACATTGCAATGGGCCACACACGGCTTGTTTCACTTGTTCACCCATGACCTGACCCGACAACCCCCCATGGCTTGGCTGCGTAACACTGGCTTGTCCGCATTCAATGCACTGCCGTCGCTCAAGCGGTGGGCGCAGCAGCAGGCCATGGGGAACTGACGCTTTACGCGTTACTCATACCCTCTTCACTTCAAACGGGATGCTCCACATGCTTTACGCTTCGTTTCAAATCCAAACAAAACGCCTGCGGGTCGCGGCTGGCCACGGGCTACGCGCGATCGGCGTCACGTTGTTACTGATCAGCGCGGCACAAGTCGCCACCGCGCAAGAAGCCAAAATCCGCGAAGCGTTGACCAAGCGCTTACCCAACCTGCCCCCCATCAACAGCGTGACCAAAACCCCCATGACGGGTTTGTACGAGGTTCGATTTGGCGAGACTGAATTGCTGTACACCGACGCCGCTGGCGACTACCTGCTGCAAGGGGTATTGGTCGATCTGAAAGCCAAGCGAAACCTCACCCAAGAGCGCATGGACCAGCTGAGCGCCATCCCGTTTGATCAATTGCCGTTCAAGGACGCCTTCACGATCAAGCGAGGTAATGGCAAACGGCAGATTGCGGTGTTTGAAGATCCCAACTGCGGTTTCTGCAAACGCTTTGAGCGCGATATGGTGAATGTCAACGACATCACCCTGCACATCTTTTTATATCCAATTTTGGGACCTGACTCGACCTTGAAATCCAAAGCAATATGGTGTGCAAAAGACCGCGGGCAGGCATTCGAAGATTGGATGATCAACGAGGTGCCACTCGACACCAAAGCCACAAATTGCGATACAACCGCGCTTGACCGCAACATTGAATTTGGCAAAAAACACCGCATCTCAGGTACGCCTGCGTTGTTCTTTGCAGATGGCACGCGCGTTCCAGGCGCCATCTCCGCCGCTGAGGTCGAAAAGCGATTGGCTGCGATCAAATAGCGTATGCGCGTTCACTACACCGTCGACTTCGAGCGCCCCCACGCCCATCTGATTGGGGTGCTTCTGCGCATCACACAACCCGCCAAACAGCAGCGACTCATGCTGCCCGTTTGGATCGCTGGCAGCTACCTGGTACGCGAGTTTTCGCAACACCTGCAAGGTATTCGCGCGCAACAAGGTCGGAAGGCATGTGAAATCAAGCAAAAGAGCAAGCACGAATGGGTGATCAAGACGGATGGCGAAACGCCGCTCACGGTGACCTACGATGTGTACGCGCTCGATGCATCAGTCCGCACTGCTTACTTTGATCAAACACGGGCATTTTTCAATCCCACGAGCGTTTGCTTGCAGGTGCTTGGCCAAGCGGATGTGCCCCACCGCCTCACCGTTGTCAAACCTACCGACCGGGCGCAGCGCCTGTGGCGTACCTCAACCGCACTGCCTGCCAAGGCCATTGACACCCGTGGTTTTGGCACCTACGAAGCTGACTGCTACGACACCCTTGCCGACAGCCCCTTCACCATCGGCGATTTTTGGCGCAGCCAATTCAAAGCGCACGGCGTCACGCATGAGCTGGTCGTCACCGGCATCGGAAACAGTCAGCAGGCGGGTTTTGATGTCGCCAAGCTGGTGGCGGACACGCAGCGAATCTGTGAGACCGAGATTCGCTTTTGGCACGGCGAACAACCGCGCGGCCAGGTGCCCTTCGATCGGTATGTATTCATGCTCCACGCCAGCCACGATGGCTACGGAGGGCTGGAGCACCGGTTCAGTACAGCCCTCATTTGTCAGCGCTCGGATTTACCAACCGCAGACCCGAGAGCGGCGGAACCGAGTGAGGGCTACAGGCAGTTGCTGGGTTTGATAAGTCACGAGTATTTCCACACGTGGAACGTGAAGCGTCTTCGTCCGCAAGAACTGGCGACGATTGACTTCACCCGAGAGAACTACACCGAGTTGTTGTGGTTTTTCGAGGGTTTCACCAGCTATTACGACGACTTGTTTTTGCAGCGGGCAGGTCTCATTAAATCCCAAAGCTACTTGGACTTGGTAGCCAAGACAATCAACCAGGTTGCAGCAACGCCCGGTCGTCACATCCAAAGTGTGGCGCAGGCCAGTTTTGATGCGTGGGTGAAATATTACCGAATCAACGAGAACACCCCCAACGCTACCGTCAGTTACTACACCAAAGGTGCCTTGGTCGCTCTGTGCACCGACTTGGCGTTGCGCGCACACGGCAGCGACCTCGACACGTTGATGCGCGACCTGTGGAACCGCACAGGCGGGGGATCGATGACAGAGGCGATGGTGCATGAGTCCCTCATAGCGCGTGGCTTCGAGAATGTCGCAGCGCAACTGCGCCAGTGGGTACACAGCACCGAGGATCTCCCGATTGCTCGATTGCTTGAGGCTGTGGGTGTGCGCGTGACCCCCAAGCCCGCGCCCTTGCCACAGCGCTTGGGCATGCGGGTTAACGAGGCGAGCGGCATTCGCATTGCGCACGTGGCCCGCGGCGGGGCGGGGGAAGACGCCGGCTTTGCCGCAGGCGACGAGTGGTTAGCCGCTGGGTACAGTGACGACATGTGGCGAGTCAAAACTTTGAGCGATGTCGAGCGCATCGCCAAATGGCAAACCCAGCGGCCCGACGAGGCACTCTCTGTCTGGTACGCGCGCGATGGCCGTATGATGAAATCCACCCTGCGCTGGCCGCAGGCTGATGCGCGGGCCGTCGCGCAACTGGTCATCACAGACCACGCTAAATTAGCGACTTGGCTTAAGCCCTAAATATTCAAGGACCTTCACAGGAGTACATGCATGTCTGAAGCAACCAACGAACCCGTCATCCTTACGCGAACCGAGGGACGCGTGGGTATCGTCACCCTGAATCGGCCCAAACAGCTCAACGCGCTCAGCGATGCACTGATGGACCAACTCAGCGAGGCGTTGCTGTCATTTGACGCCGACCCCGAAATCGGTTGCATGGTGGTAACGGGCAGCGAAAAGGCGTTCGCGGCCGGCGCCGACATTGCCGCCATGGCGCCTTTGACTTTCGCGGACGCTTATGGACGTGACTACATCACACGGAACTGGGACCCCATCAAGCGGGTGCGAAAGCCCATCATCGCAGCAGTGCAGGGTTTCGCATTGGGCGGCGGCTGCGAATTGGCCATGATGTGTGACTTCATCATCGCGGGCGAAAGTGCCAAATTTGGCCAACCCGAGATCAAGTTGGGCATCATTCCGGGGGCAGGAGGTACGCAACGCTTGCCGCGCGCAGTTGGCAAATCCAAGGCCATGGATATGGCGCTGACCGGTCGGATGATGAATGCCGACGAGGCTGAGCGCTCTGGCCTCGTCAGCCGCGTCGTCCCCGATGCGCAGCTGATGGACGAAGTCCTCGGCATTGCCCTAACCATATGCAGCTACTCCGTACTCAGCGTGATGGCCGCCAAAGAAGCCGTCAACCAGGCCTTTGAAGGCTCCTTGAGCGAGGGTATTCATTTCGAACGGCGCCTGTTCCATGGGTTATTCGCAACGGCGGATCAAAAAGAAGGCATGCAAGCCTTTTTAGAAAAACGCAAACCGTCGTTCACCAACCGCTGATCAGGCGGCCAGCCGCGCTCAAAAATTTTTAAAAGCGGTCTAAATTTGCTTTCGAATTTGTGGCTATAATTTCAGGCTCGGTGATATAGCTCAGTTGGTTAGAGCACAGCATTCATAATGCTGGGGTCGGTGGTTCAAGTCCACCTATCACCACCAAACATGCGGGTGACGCGCTCGAACGTCACATAACCCCGGTGCCTCGGCATGCGGGGTTTTTTATTGTCTGCTGGGTTTACAATCTTGCTTTCCGTGCGGTCTAGCCGCACGCCGGCCACTGGATCTACACCACGCAACGCCGGCCCGACAGTTATGGTCCCGTCCGCTGTACTTCGCATCGGGCCCATGGTGGTCTTTGGGTCACTTTGCGTTGACTTACCGACACAAGACACCATGAGCAAAAAAGTTTTCATCAAAACCTTCGGTTGCCAAATGAATGAGTACGACTCAGACAAGATGTCTGACGTACTCGGCGCTGCCCAAGGCTACGAGTCCACCCAAAACGTTGATGAGGCCGACCTCATTTTGTTCAACACCTGCTCGGTGCGGGAAAAGGCGCAAGAGAAAGTCTTCAGCGATTTGGGACGCGTCAAGCATCTGAAGAAGAAAGGCGTTCTCATCGGCGTGGGTGGTTGCGTGGCCAGTCAAGAAGGCGACGCGATCATTGCCCGTGCGCCCTACGTCGATGTGGTGTTCGGACCGCAAACGCTGCACCGCCTTCCCGAGCTGCTGAATGAGCGAGAGCGCGCCAATAAGCCGCAGGTGGACATCAGTTTCCCCGAGATCGAAAAGTTCGACCACCTGCCACCGGCCCGAGTGGATGGGGCAAGCGCCTTCGTGTCCATCATGGAAGGATGCTCCAAATACTGCAGCTACTGTGTGGTGCCCTACACCCGCGGCGAAGAGGTCAGCCGCCCCTTCGACGATGTTTTGGCAGAGATCGCCGGCTTGACATCGCAAGGTGTGAAAGAAATTACGCTGCTGGGACAAAACGTGAACGCGTACCGAGGCGTGATGGGGGGAACCTCAGAAATTGCTGACTTTGCGCTGCTAATTGAATATGTTGCCGCGCTACCCGGCGTTGAACGCATCCGCTTCACCACCAGTCATCCGAAAGAATTTACACAGCGCTTGGTGGATGTCTATGAGCGGGTGCCGGAGTTGGTGAGCCACCTCCACTTACCCGTGCAGCATGGAAGCGACCGAATTTTGATGGCCATGAAGCGAGGCTACACGGCTTTGGAGTTCAAGAGCACCGTCAAAAAACTCCGCGCCATTCGTCCAGACATCTCAATGAGCTCCGACTTCATCGTGGGCTTCCCCGGTGAAACCGAAGAGGACTTCAACAAGATGATGAAGCTCATCACCGATGTGGGGTTTGACACCAGCTTTAGCTTCATCTTCAGTCCCCGACCCGGTACGCCTGCCGCCAATTTGTCCGACGACACACCCCACGACGTCAAGCTAAAGCGACTGCAACACCTGCAAAGCGTTATTGAAGAAAACGTGCAAAGCATCAGCGCTCGGCGCCTCAACACGGTGCAGCGGGTATTGGTTGAAGGTCCGTCTAAAAAGGACCCCACTGAATACATGGGTCGCACCGAGTGCAACCGCATCGTGAATTTCCCTGCGGGTCCAAATCCCAACCGCTTAAAGGGTCAGATGCTGGACATCAGAATCACACAGGCGTTACCCCACTCGCTGCGGGGTGAGGTCGTCGTGGCCTAAGCGACGTTGGGCGTGTCTTGGGCTCACCCCATCCCAGGGAAGCCCATGCCTTTCATACCGCCCATGCGCTTCATCATTTTCATGAGGCCGCCGCCCTTCATTTTTTTCATCATGCCCTGCATTTGCTCAAATTCTTTGAGCAGGCGATTGACCTCTTGGACATGAACGCCCGCTCCTGCGGCGATGCGGCGCTTCCGAGTAGCTTTGATCAACTCGGGTTTGGCGCGCTCCTTTAACGTCATGCTGCACACGATGCCCTCTTTGCGGCGCATGTCTCGCTCGGCTTTATCCATGTCCATTTCGCCAGCTTTCGCCGCCATTTGCGTCGGTAATTTGTCAACCAGCTGAGACAAACCGCCCATGCTGCGCATTTGGCGCAGTTGGTCGAGGAAGTCATTCAGGTCAAAACCACCGCCACTTTTAACTTTGGTCGCCAGCTTTTGAGCCGCCGCCATGTCGACACCCGCGCTCACCTGCTCGACCAAAGCCAAGATATCGCCCATGCCGAGTACCCGCGATGCGTGCCGGTCTGCATCGAAGGCTTCCAAACCGTCAATCTTTTCGCTGACACCGGCAAATTTAATCGGGACACCGGTCACGTGGCGAACCGACAAGGCCGCGCCACCACGAGAGTCACCATCGGTTTTCGTCAGCACGATACCCGTCAACGGCAGCGCCTCCTTGAAGGCCCGCGCGGTGTTGATGGCGTCCTGACCCTGCATGGCATCAACCACAAACAAGGTCTCAACCGGCTTGATCGCCGCGTGCAGACCCTTGATTTCCGCCATCAACAACTCGTCAATCGCGAGGCGACCGGCCGTATCGACAAGCAGTACGTCAAAGTAATGTTTGCGCGCATGGTCCAGCGCGGCGTTGGCGATGTCGACTGGCTTTTGGTCGGGCGTGCTGGGGAACCACTCGGCGCCCGCTTGCCCGGTGACCGTTTTGAGTTGCTCAATCGCGGCGGGGCGATAAACGTCACCACTGACGGTCAAGACTTTTTTCTTTCGCGCGACCAACCATTTAGCCAGCTTGGCAGTCGTCGTTGTTTTACCTGCACCCTGCAAACCTGCCATTAATACCACCGCCGGGGGCTGCGCGGCCAGATTCAGTTCCGGCGATACGCCACCGTCGCCGCCTGACATCAGCGCAACCAACTCGCGGTTCACCACGCCCACCAGCGCTTGGCCCGGTGTCAAAGATCCAACCACCTCTTCGCCCAGCGCCTTCTCTTTCACCTGGGCGATGAAGTCGCGAACTACCGGCAATGCGACGTCCGCTTCCAACAGTGCCATGCGTACCTCGCGCAACATGTCGGCGACGTTGCTCTCGGTAATGCGGGCTTGTCCCCGCATCGTTTTGACGATCCGCGATAAACGTTCTGATAATGCTGAGGCCATAAAAATCTCTGGTTTTGACAGTGCTGGCAAGCACCCATTCGCCATCGGTCGGCGTTAAACTCTACCCATGATTCTAACGACCAGTCCCCTGTTGCTCACCAGCTCACTTGCAGCTGCTGTGGGCTATTTGGTGCTCGCCGCTGGTCATCGCGCATTGGGCGCGCGGGTTACCCAAGGTGTGTTGGCACTCACTTGGTTCCTGCATGGCGCCTCGCTGTTAATTTATTGGGTGGAAAGCCCCGGACGCTTTGGCTTTGCCTCTGCGATGTCAGTCACTGCGTGGATGGTTTCAACCATTTACGGTATCGAAACGCAGCTGCAGCCCAAGCTTCGGGCTCGCTGGACACTGGCAGCGCTGGGGGCTGCAGCCATTCTTCTGAACTTGCTTTATCCGGGTACGGTGCACCCACGCTTACCGTCCATTTGGTTACCTTTGCACTGGGCGCTCGGTATCGCGTCCTACGGTCTGATTGGTGCCGCGGTCTTTCACGCGCTGTTACTTCGGCGCGCTGACGACGCCATGCGTAACGCCCATGCCGAGGATGGCCAGTTACCAGTTTTAGCCCTCGAGCGGTTGATGTTTCAATTCGTAACAGCCGGATTCATTTTCCTCACAGCAACTTTGGTGGCCGGCGCCGGTTTTGCTGAAGTGCTGTACGGCAGCGGATGGCGTTGGGATCACAAAACAATTTTCTCGGTTCTTGCTTGGCTGAGTTTGGGAACACTGCTGGTAGCCCGCTGGCGTTTGGGATGGCGTGGCAAGCGTGCCGCGCGCCTGCTGTACGCGTCTGCCGGCTTGTTGCTGATGGGCTACGTTGGCACCCGGTTCGTTTTAGAAGTGTTGCTGAACCGCGCCTAACCCCAGTAGATCATGAAAATTTTTATCGTTCTATTGGCGATCATGTTGGGCATTTGGCTCTGGAAACGGGATCGAGAATCCTCACGCAGTGACGCCATCAAATCAAAACCACCGAAACCTACGCAGCCCCAGCAGGTGACGGCGGCCCGCCCTATAGTGCCTTGCCTGCACTGCGGCACGCACGTCGACATGGCCGAAACCGTCGAAGGTCGTCTGGGTCGTTACTGCAGTAAAGCGCACTGCACCGTTCACGGTGATCGGCCGCTCTGACCGGCATGAAAATCCCCCTAGGCCCCCAGCAAGGTGCCGATGCCAGCTGGCACAACGGTTGGTTAAAACGGGCGGTACGAGTGGCATCGCCAAACTATGGCCCCCGACCTGCGAGTAGTCCTGTGGACTTAATCGTGGTCCACTCCATCAGCCTGCCTCCAGGGGAATACGGTGGGACTTTTGTGGAGCAGCTTTTTACCAATCAGTTGGACTGGGATGCCCACCCTTACTTTCAACAAATTCGGGGCGCTGAGGTTTCCGCTCACTTTTATATTCAGCGTACGGGTCAGCTCACCCAATTCGTCAGTACGCAGCAGCGAGCCTGGCATGCAGGGAAATCGCAGTGGTGCGGACGGGATAATTGCAATGATTTCTCGATCGGCATTGAGCTCGAAGGATTAGAGGACCACCCCTTCGAGACCATCCAATATGAGGTCCTGCGATCGCTCATTTGGGATATCCAGCGCGTACACCCCTTGGTGCAGGATGTGGTGGGTCACTCGGATGTTGCACCCGGCCGCAAACGGGATCCGGGC
>JBMTSM010000045.1:0-10761 GCA_049448275.1 Burkholderiaceae bacterium | reverse complement strand
AAAACACCCAACGTGACGCTCTTCGAGCACCACATGCTGGTCGACCTGATCACCACCCACAAACTGGGAGTGGATCTTGACCAGCCCAACCGTTGCGTAGGCGCCTATGCCCTTGACACTGAGGCCGATCAGGTTCGTGTGTTTGCAGCAGGCTCAGTCATTCTTGCAACCGGTGGTGCCGGCAAGGTTTACCTCTACACCACCAACCCGGACACTGCGACGGGTGATGGCATCGCAGCCGCCTGGCGCGCGGGCGCTCGCGTAGCCAACATGGAATTCATCCAATTCCACCCCACCTGCCTTTACCACCCGCATGCGAAGTCATTCTTGATCTCTGAGGCGGTGCGGGGCGAGGGTGGGCAATTGCGCCTACCGGATCGCGTAGGCGGTCATCGCTTCATGCCTGACCATGATGAACGAGCAGAGCTGGCACCGCGCGATATCGTGGCCCGTGCGATTGACTTCGAGATGAAACGCCACGGTGTTGACTGTGTGTATCTGGACATCTCTCACCAACCGGAGGCTTTTTTAGAGGCCCATTTCCCGACCATCAAGGCGCGTTGTCTGGCATTTGGTATCGATATCACCAAAGACCCTATCCCGGTAGTACCCGCAGCGCACTACACCTGCGGCGGGGTCGTCGCAGACTTGCATGGTCGAACAGACATCAGTGGTCTCTACGCCATCGGCGAGACCAGCTACAGCGGTCTGCATGGTGCCAACCGTTTGGCCAGCAACAGCTTGTTGGAGTGCATGGTTTACGCCACGGCTGCCGCAACCCATATCCGCAACACACACTACCCCATCCCCGCGACGCTACCCGCTTGGGATGACAGCCGTGTGGTGGATGCAGATGAGGCGGTGGTGATCTCGCACAACTGGCATGAGCTGCGCCAATTCATGTGGGACTACGTGGGCATCGTTCGTACCAACAAACGCCTAGAGCGTGCGGCACACCGCATCGCGCTGCTGGAGGCGGAGATCAATGAGTTTTATGCGAATTTCCAAGTCACACAGGACTTGCTTGAGCTCCGTAACCTCGTCCAAACGGCCCGGTTGATCGTGGAATGCGCTCAACGGCGCCGCGAGAGCCGCGGCTTGCACTACAGCCGAGACTACCCAGAGGCTTTGGGTAACGCTGAGCCAACGATACTCAGGCCCGTTTAAGCGGCGCCGATCCCCTCGACCATGGCACCGGCGGTCATCAGGGCAGCCGCTTGACCTTGGCCTGCTTTGAGGGCTTGGGTGAACGACAACATGCGGTCGATTGGGGCGCACGCGGGCGGGATGAGGGCAGGATCCACGTGTACGGCATTCGCTCCCGTTTTTAGCACGTGGGCCACACCCACCAAGCTATTCATCGCCATCCAAGGGCAATGGGCACAGCTTTTACACGTGGCGCTGTTACCAGCCGTCGGCGCCTCAATAAAGGTTTTACCCGGGTTTTGCAGCCGCAACTGATGCAACATGCCGTTATCAGTTGCCACGATAAATGTGTTTGTATTCAGCCGCTTCGCCGCATTCAAAATGGCTGACGTCGACCCGACGGCGTCCGCCAGCGCAATCACATCAGCCGGCGACTCGGGGTGAACCAAAATAGCCGCTTCGGGGTATGCCGCCTTTAAGTCACGGAGTTCATGTGCCTTGAACTCGTCGTGCACAATGCACGAGCCCTGCCACATGAGCATATCGGCGCCCGTCCGCTTGGCAATATAAGCGCCCAAGTGTTTATCAGGACCCCACAGAATCTTTTGACCCTGTGCATGCAGCGCCCCAACAATCTCAAGGGCGCAGCTGCTGGTGACGACCCAGTCGGCACGGGCTTTGACCGCGGCACTGGTGTTGGCATACACCACCACGGTCCGATCGGGATGTTCGTCACAAAATGCGCTGAAAGCGTCAACCGGGCAACCCAGATCGAGTGAACAGGTCGCATCCAAGTCAGGCATCAGTACCGTCTTCTCGGGACTCAGCATCTTGGCTGTCTCGCCCATGAAACGAACGCCAGAAACCACCAGCGTCTGTGCGGCATGGTCCCGACCGAACCGGGCCATCTCAAGCGAGTCACTCACAATACCGCCGGTCTCCTCTGCGAGATCTTGCAAGTCCGGGTGGACGTAATAGTGCGAGACCATCACCGCGTTGCGTTGAACCAATAGTTCTCTGATGGTTTGCTTCAGCGCCAATCGCTCCGCTTGGTTTGGCTCAATCGGAACGCGTGCCCAAGCGTGCTGGGTCTGGCAAGCGGGCTGTTCGTAGGCAACTGCGATGGTGCTCATAAGAGAAAGTTAAACCGGCGTAGAGACAGATGAATAAACAAGGGCGTTATTTTCACACACCAGCAAAACGCATCGAAAAATCAGTGGCTTTCACATCTTTCGTCAGGGCGCCAATCGAGATTCTATCGACCCCCGTCTGGGCCAGCGCCGTCAGGCCAGCCAGCGTCACACCACCCGAAATTTCCAAAACGGCGCGCCCCGCGGTGATCTCAACCGCCTCTTGAAGCGTGCCAAGGGGCATATTGTCCAGCAAGATCATGTTGGCACCCGCCTCTAGGGCCTCGCGCAACTGAGCCAGCGTCTCCACCTCAATCTGCACGAACTTGGTTGCGGGGTAGTCTCCCAGCTGCGCATAGGCCGCCGCGAGCGCAGACGTGACCCCGCCCGCCGCCGCAATGTGGTTTTCTTTGATGAGGATCGCGTCAAATAGGCCCAGGCGATGGTTCGCACCGCCCCCCACAGCGACTGCGTATTTTTGGGCCATTCGCAGGCCAGGAATGGTTTTACGGGTATCCACGATTTTGGCGCGTGTACCCCGTACCGCCTCAACATACTGATGGGTTTTGCTGGCTACCGCGCTGAGCAATTGCAAGAAATTAAGCATCACACGCTCAGCAGTCAAGAGTGCTGAGGCTGGGCCGACAAGAGACAAGACAACGGTGTCGGGTGCGCAAAGCTCACCCTCCGCAACGTGCCAAGTCAATTGAATTCGAGGATCGACCTGACGACAGGTTTCAATGACCCACGGAGCGCCGCATATCACGGCTGACTCACGAGCCAGAATCCGCGCTTGTGCTTGACCAACCTGGTCGACAAGGTGCGCGGTCAGGTCACCCGTTCCCACGTCTTCAGCGAGGGCGCGAGCAACGTCATCGGCCGCACCAGCGCTGAGCTCAGATAGCGCGGGCGGTGTGAGTTGAGCAGATGGAAAATCAAACATTCTGTCATGCTACACCGAAAGAATCTGGCCGAATCGACTAGGCTTTAGAATTTCCCCCTACTTCTGATCATCCGCAGTCATCAGCCAAGAGGAAACCACCGCGATGTCCAACACTGGCAGCACGCCCTACGGCACCCTACCGACCAATTTGCCGCCTCCAACGCGCCGACCCGTGAGCCTGCCTCGGCTACAAGAGATGCGTGATCGAGGCGAAAAAATTGCCATGCTGACCGCCTACGATGCTACCTTTGCGGCGGTTGCTGACGCTGCCGGCATTGACTGCATCTTGGTCGGTGACTCGCTGGGCATGGTCTGCCAAGGCCTGCACAGTACCGTTGGGGTATCGCTTGAAACCATGCGTTACCACACCGAAAGCGTCACCCGCGGCATTCGCAGGGGGCGAGGCGCAGCTTGGGTCATTGGCGACTTGCCGTTTGGCAGTTACCACGAGTCATCGGAGCAGGCTTTACGCAGCGCAGCAGTACTGATGCAAGCCGGCGCCCACATGGTGAAGTTGGAGGGCGGTGGTTGGACCACGCGCACCGTCCAGTTCTTAGTCGAGCGCGGCATCCCGGTGTGTGCCCACATCGGTCTCACACCGCAAACAGTCCACGCCTTAGGCGGCTACCGCGTCCAAGGCCGCGACGCGCACGGAACGGTCTTGAAGCAACAGGCGATTGAATTGGCCGAGGCTGGCGCCACGATGCTGGTACTGGAAATGGTTCCCGCGCCTTTGTCGGCGGAAATCACGCAAGCACTCCCCACATGCCACACCATCGGCATCGGCGCCGGTGTGGGTACCGCAGGGCAAGTTTTGGTGATGCATGACATGCTGGGGATCAATTTGGGTAAAAACGCCAAGTTTGTGCGTAACTTCATGACTGGGGCATCGGGTGTGGGTGACGCGATTCAACGCTACGTTGCGGCGGTGAAGTCGGGCGAATTCCCCGTCGATACCGAGCACGCCTGGATGGCCTAGTCATGCAAGTGGTTCACTCCATTGACGCGCTGCGAGCGGCGCTGAAACCGCATGACAGCCCTGCGTTTGTACCCACGATGGGTAACCTGCATGATGGTCATTTGGCACTGATGGCAATGGCCAAAGCATATGGTGACGTGCGAGTCGCCAGCATCTTTGTCAACCGCCTGCAGTTCGGGCCCAATGAGGACTTCGACGCTTACCCACGCACTTTCGAGCGCGACTGCGCTTTACTTGAGGCGGCGGGCTGCGACGTTTTGTTCGCACCACGAGAGGCCGATCTTTACCCCCAAGCACAGACGTTTCTCATTCACCCTCCCACGGGATTAGCCGACGTTTTAGAAGGCGCGTTCAGGCCCGGCTTCTTTGTGGGAGTGAGCACGGTGGTGATGAAATTATTCCAATGCGTGTTCAGCGGTACCAAGACGCAGGCACACGCATTCTTTGGTGAAAAAGACTTTCAACAACAACTCATCATCCGTCACTTGGTAACCCAATTTGCGCTACCGGTCACGATTGTGACCTCGCCCACCATCCGCGAGTCTGATGGACTAGCGATGAGCTCACGCAATGGCTACCTCAGTGAAGCCGAACGGGCTGAAGCCCCCCGATTGCAAGCCTGCTTGCAGGCCATGCTCGCGGCTTTAAAAGCTGGACAACAATCCCTCGAATCCATCGAAGGGACTGCCCTGGCCACGCTGCGCGCGCACCAATGGCAACCCGATTACATGGTCATTAGGCGTCGAGAAGACTTGGGCATGCCGACTGATAGCGACCGCGCACTGGTGGTTTTAGGCGCTGCGAAATTGGGCCGCACGCGGCTCATCGACAACGTGAGCTTCGATCGCTGATAGCCGCTCAGCGCTCTGCAGTCGGTTGGCGACGCATCAGCTGCCTGACGGCTTCTGATGCCGTCAAAGCGCCGTCCAACAAACCCACCACGGCTGCGCTGATGGGCATTTCTACGCCCATCGCACTTGCCCTGGCGATGACCGTACGCGCCGAATAAACGCCCTCAGCCACATGCCCCAGCGCCGTGACGATATCGGGTAAGGACCGACCAGCCGCCAACTGCATCCCCACTTGCCGATTACGCGACAAGTCGCCCGTTGCGGTGAGCACCAAGTCACCCAATCCCGACAGTCCCATAAAGGTCTCTTGTCGTGCGCCCAGTGCGACTCCGAGGCGCGCCATCTCTGCCAAACCACGGGTGACCAGAGCGGCCCGTGCGTTGAGACCCAGCGACAGGCCGTCACACAGGCCGGTTGCAATCGCCAATACGTTTTTAACAGCGCCGCCGACTTCGACGCCAACCCAATCCTCACTGCCATAAACACGCAAGGTATCGGTGTGAAAAGCGTGAATCATGGCTTGCGTCACGCCCGCATCAGGGCTAGCAGCAACCAAAGCGGTCGGTCTGTTTTGCGCGACCTCTTGCGCGAAACTGGGACCACTCAGGACACCGGCACGCAGAGCGGGCGCAATTTCCTGAGCCAGTTCGTGCCCCAGCAGTCCCGGGGTGCCGTCTGATTGCGCGGCTTCAAAACCCTTGCACAACCAGACCACGGGTGCCGTTACGTCGAGCCCCGCAAGCGCGGCAAGCGTGCTGCGCAGAGCCGCCATGGGCGTTGCGATCACAATAAGATCTTGCGAGGCAGCGTGCGGACCAAGATCACCGCTGACGATCGACAAATTGTCGAGGAGTGGTACGCCACGCAAATAGCGTGCATTGACACGCTGGCGGTGCATGTCGGCAACTTGCGCCTCATCACGCGCCCACAGCGTCACCGCATGCCGCGGCGCTGCCGCCAGCGCGAGCGCTGTTCCCCAGGCGCCGGCACCAATGACCAGAATGTTCATAGGGGTGCTGGGCACTTTAGTCGCCTGCGCTTACTGCTGAGGCGCTGCCGCTTGTTCCGCGCGTTGTTTCTCGTACATGGCTTGGAAGTTGATCTCGGACAAATGCACTGGCGGGAAGCCAGCACGTGTCACGAAATCTGAAACACTGCTGCGCAGATAGGGGTAAACGATTTGTGGGCACGCAACACCGATGATGGGGTCGAGTTGCTCAGCTTCGATATTACGGATTTCGAAGATGGCCGCTTGCTTGCACTCAACCAAGAACATGACTTTGTCTTCGAGCTTGGTTGTCACAGTCGCCGTGACGGAGATCTCGTAGATACCGTCCGCTAAATTCTCGGCGCCCATGGCCAACTGCACGTCGATGTTGGGCTGACCTTCCTCCAAAAAGATATGCGGTGAGTTGGGTTGCTCGAGCGATGCCTCTTTCAAATAGACACGTTGAATTTGAAAGACGGGGGTTTGTGATTCTTCTGCCATGGTTTTTCCAGTTGGTGTGGGGATAGACCCACATAGGTATGTTTTAAATCGCGCTGAGGCTCTCAGGCCTCAGCATTAAGCAAGGGGACCAGACCGCCACGGCGGTCCAGGTCAACTAAATCATCGCAGCCGCCAATGTGTTGGTGGTCAATGAAAATCTGCGGAACCGTACGGCGACCTGATACCTCCATCATGACAGCCCGTTGGCTCGGGTCGACGTCGACACGAATCTCTTCGTAATCATTGACGCCCCGCTGTGCAAGCAGGTCCTTGGCCCGGATACAAAAAGGGCAGGTCGCCGTGGTGAAGATTTTTACTTTCGCCATGTCGCTTCCTTACGCTTTCTCGACCGGGAGGTTGGCCGTTCTCCAGGCACTCAGACCGCCGGTCAGGGAGTGCACCTTCTCAAAACCTAACTTGCGCGCTACCGCAACCGCCCGACCTGAGCGCACACCACTGGCACACACCAAGACCAAAGGCAGAGATTTGTTTTTGACTTGTCCAGCTAAATCGTCATTGAGGCGGTCCAATGGGATGTTTTTGGCACCGGCAATGTGCCCAACGGCGTACTCATCCGCGCTGCACACATCAACCACGACAGCCTTTTCGCGGTTCATTAATCGCACCACTTCGTTGGCGTTCACCCCATGCTGCCCACCGCCACTTGAAAGCGCCGGCCAAAGCAGCATCGCGCCTGATGTGACGACCAGCGCGACCAAGGTCCAATTTTCTGCAATAAAACTCACGATGAAACCTTTCTTTGAATCCCATGATTCTAAAATGCTTATGCAACGGCAATGGCGACCGCCCCAAAACAAGCATCTATTTGAAGGACTCTCATGTATCAATTGGTACTTATCCGCCACGGCGAATCCACTTGGAACCTCGAAAACCGGTTCACCGGGTGGACGGACGTGCCGCTCACAGACACCGGGATCGCGCAAGCCAAGACCGCTGGGCACTTACTCCGTGAGGAAGGTTTTGACTTTGATATCGCCTACACCAGCGTCTTAAAGCGTGCAACGCATACGTTGTGGCACTGTTTGGACAGCATGGACCGCACGTGGTTACCGGTGGTTAACTCTTGGCGCTTGAACGAGCGCCACTACGGCGCTCTACAAGGCCTCAATAAAGCAGAAACGGCAAAGAAATACGGAGACGATCAGGTATTGGTATGGCGCCGCAGCTTCAACACCCCACCCCCGGCTTTGACCCCTGAGGACCCTCGCTGCGAGCGCGCCGACCGCCGCTACGCCAAGCAAAGCCCCAATGAGATACCGCTCACCGAATGCCTCGAGGACACGGTTGCCCGCGTCCTCCCGTTTTGGAACGAGTCGATAGCCCCCGCCATCAAGGCCGGGAAGCGGATTGTGGTTGCAGCGCATGGCAACAGCATCCGCGCGTTGGTCAAGTATCTGGACAATATTTCAGATGATGAAATTGTGGGTGTCAACATCCCCAACGGCGCGCCGCTCGTATATACGCTGGATGCGAACCTGAAGCCCACGGGTAAGCGATATCTCGGTGACGCTGATGCAGTCGCCGCAGCCGCGGCAGCAGTCGCCAGCCAGGGCAAAGCCTAATCCCGCGCTGGATACCGTGGGATCAGCAGCGGTGTATAGTCTTTTCTATCATTGTCCGAGGAAACCTTAATGGGTCAGAAGCTTAAAGTTGCGGGGTGGTTGGCCATTGGTGCGCTGACAGGCGCTTTGGCAACGGTTCAAATCCAGGCGGTCGCGCGCAGCGCCATGGCGCCTTTGCCGCTCGAAGAGTTGCAGCAATTGGCGGCGGTCTTCAGCATGATCAAGACCGATTATGTCGAGCCTGTTGACGAAAAAAAGTTGATTACCGATGCCATCTCCGGCATGGTGACTGCGCTCGACCCTCACTCCGCCTTTTACGACAAAAAAGCGTGGAAAGAGTTCCGCGAAGGCACCTCCGGCTCCTTCGTTGGCGTAGGCATCGAGATCACCATGGAAGATGGTCTCGTGAAGGTCGTTTCCCCGATTGAAGACTCACCCGCCTCTGCCGCAGGCCTCAAAACCAACGACCTGATCTCTCGTATTGACAACACCGCTGTCAAGGGCTTGACCATCACCGAGGCGGTTAAATTAATGCGCGGAGAGCCTGGCACACAGGTCCGTTTACAAATATTGCGTCGGGATGAGAATCGCACCTTTACCGTCACGATCACGCGCGCACGCATCATCACCCAGAGCGTGAAAAGTAAGATCCTTGACGACGGGTATGCGTGGATCCGCATTTCTCAGTTCCAAGATCGCACGGTCACCGATTTCGCCAACAAGCTGGGCGATATTGCCAAGCAGTCTCCGAACCTCAAAGGCTTGGTGCTTGATTTACGCAACGACCCGGGTGGTCTGCTGGATGCCGCCGTCGCGGTCTCAGCTGCTTTCTTGCCCGAGAACAGCGATATCGTGTCGACCAACGGACAACTCGAAGAGAGTCGCTACGTCTATAAAGCCAACGCCCGTTACTACTGGCGGCGCACGGGCACCGACCCAATGGCCAAACTCGAAAGCGATACCAAAGGCTTGTTCAAGCGCATCCCCCTGGTTGTCTTGGTGAACGAGGGCTCCGCATCCGCCAGTGAAATCGTCGCGGGCGCCTTACAGGATTACAACCGCGCGAAGATCATGGGTAACCAAACCTTTGGTAAGGGTTCGGTCCAAACGGTGCGTGCTTTGGGCCCCGACACCGGTCTCAAGATAACCACTGCGCGCTACTACACCCCCAACGGCCGCTCAATCCAGGCCAAAGGCATCGTGCCCGACATGCTGGTTGACGAGACAGCAGATGGCAACCTCTTTGCTGCGCTGTCAACCCGCGAAGCTGACCTCGAAAAACACCTCGAGAACGGCAAGGAAGCCTCCACTGCAGAGATCGAAAAACGTGATGCCGCGCGTGAAGCCGCACGGCTGAAGCTCGAGGAGGAGCAGCGGAAAAATCCAGGTAAACGCCTATTACCGGAGTACGGCAGTGCGCAAGACTTCCGCCTGATCCAAGCGCTGAATCACCTTAAAGGTCAGCCCGTGGTCTTGAGTACGACCCTCAAGGCACGCGATACGGCCGCGCAGTAACCACTGGGCGCCTGTGAACGACCAACAGCTGCTGCGGTACGCGCGTCACTTGTTGCTGGACGCGGTCTCCGTCGAGGGGCAAACCCGTTTACTCAATGCCCGCGCGCTGATTGTCGGAGCTGGTGGCTTGGGAAGCCCCGTCGCCCTGTATCTCGCCAGCGCTGGCGTCGGCCAGATCACGGTAGTCGACGACGACATCGTGGACCTGACCAATCTGCAGCGACAAATTGCGCACACGACAGAGCGCGTCGGTATGCCCAAAGTGGCTTCTGCAAAAGTTGCTATGGCGCAAATCAATCCCGATGTCGATGTGCAAGCGGCACAGCTGCGAGTGGATGCCGCTTGGCTCGCCGCGCAAGTTCCCGCACACGACGTCGTGATTGACTGCACCGATAACTTCAAGACCCGGCACCTGATTAACGCTGCCTGTGTGGCCGCCAAAAAGCCGCTTGTTTTCGGCGCAGCCATTCAAATGGCTGGGCAGCTCAGTGTGTTTGATACCCGCGACGCCGAGTCGCCATGCTACGCCTGCCTCTTCCCTGCCGATCAGATGCCTGAGGAGGTCAGTTGCGCCAGCATGGGCGTGTTTGCACCGCTGGTGGGTATCGTGGGCAGCTTGCAAGCGAGTGAGGCGATCCAAGTCCTGTTGGGCGACTCCAAGTTGGTAGGACAGTTACTGATGATTCAAGCCCAGGGTAGCGAATTTCATCGCATGGGTATCAAACGAAACCCCAGCTGCCCCGTGTGCAGCCACCCCGCTCAGTCAGCGGCGTGAGCAGGGACCATTTTTCCGTCTAAATTGGTAAGGTCGCATCGCCTGCGGTGCGGCGAACAATCCCTGTTTGCCAGCGCTCGCGCGTTGCTCCTCTTGGGCATAAGGACCGGGATCCCCCTTAAATTGATAAGACCAAGCATGACCATTTGCGACCATCCAAGCGCCGACGTCAGTTGTCTCCATGCGGTTTGCATCGTGGAGTCGAGCCAACCAACGACCGTAGACATCGCGTTGCATCCAAGTGACACGTACCGGGCGCTGCATCACTCGGTTCCGAAGCGCCTGGGTGGACTCCACACCGTGGGCCTGACAGGACTCCGGCGCATCAATACCGTGCAGGCGGATGCGCC
>JBMTSM010000044.1:0-10823 GCA_049448275.1 Burkholderiaceae bacterium | reverse complement strand
AACATCACCCTACCCCACGAGCAACACGTCAATCCGTACGTGACACCGGCGTTGCAATTCCAATTCCACTACTTTGCGCTGCGGAAAATGCACTTCATGATGCGTGCCAAAGCCATGATCGCATTTCCAGGCGGCTTTGGCACTTTGGATGAATTGTTCGAAGTTATTACCCTGGTTCAAACGAAAAAGGCCACCCCCGTGCCCATCATCCTGTTTGGGTCGGACTACTGGCAACGTGTCCTTAACCTCGACTGGTTGGTTGAGGAAGGCACGATCTCTCCGGAGGACCGCGCCCTAATAGTCGTTGTGGACGATGTCGCCGCCGCATGGCAGGCTATCGCTCATTTTTACCACCTCGCGGACTAGCCCTTGATGGCGGTCACCTCGGCCTCAATCCGCATACGCGGATCGAGTAAACCCGCAGAAATCACCATGCACGCGGGCCGGACCTCACCGAAATAGCGCTGCAGCACAGGCCAGCAGGCTTCAAACTCATTGGCATCGGGTAAGACGTAGGTTACCTTCACCACGTCAGCCATGGTGGCTCCGGCTTGCTTTAATGCCGCCTCGATATTCTTCAGGCACTGCTCTGCTTGCGACACCACGTCCTCGGCGATTGTCATGGTCTCGTAATTGAAACCCGTCGTGCCAGACACAAAAACCCAGTCGCCGTGCACCACCGCGCGCGAGTAACCGATCGACGCCTCATAGGGCGAACCTGAACTAATCAATTGACGCTTTGTCATGGTATGAACTCCATAAAAAAACCGCTGTGCGAACACAGCGGTTGAGACTAAAAATTCGTTATGTGCTGGCCGCTTGATCAGAACGGGAAAATACGGAAGCAAATGATCGCCACCACCGTTGGCAACAACGCAGCCGCCAACAGCCCCAGGGGGTTGATGGCACCCTCATCGAAAGTTCCCTTAAGGATAGACGCGCCAGCCGGGTTAGGTGCATTCGCAATGATGGTCAAACCACCGCCCGTAACGGCACCGGTCACCAAGGCGTACTTGAAGCCCTCGCTCAACCCCTCAACTTGTGAACCCAAGTAGGTCAAGGCGGCGTTATCGGTGATGGCCGTCAAGGCCGTCGCGCCAAAGTAGATTTGGGTTTCATCCATGGCCATCAAAACCGGCTGCAACCACCAAGCTTGCATACCGCCCAGCACGACCAAACCACCCAAGAAAAACGCAACCAACAAGCCTTCGCGCAGAATCAAACGCTCCTGATGTTGGGGGTACGCTGTGGCAACGCCCATGAACAGCAAAAAGATGGCAATGAAGGCCGCTGGGTGGTGAGCGAACACGACGATGCCCAGCAAGAACAAACCGTGCAACGCGATCATCGGCATGGGGACGCCCTTGTAAGGCGAATCGGCTGAGTAGCTCATAGCCTTCAACTCTTTGGCGAACAACAGCGTCAGTACCGTGGCGTTGATGAATACAGCGATCGCAGCCTTCCAGCCAATGTGGGTCAGCATGAATGCCAGGTCATAGTTCCATTTCGCAGCGACCATCAAAACAGGCGGAGCGGCAAAGGGCGTTAAAGTGCCGCCGATTGAAATGTTCACAAACAGGACACCCAAGGTCCCGTATCGCAGGGTCTTGGAGGCATTGGTGAAGATCCGGTCACGCATGAGCAATGCCGCCAGCGTCATCGCAGCGGGCTCTGTGATGAACGAACCCAGCAAAGGCACGATAGCCAGCGCGGTAAAGAAGAATGCAATCGGCGCTGGCAGCGGAATCAAGCGAACCAAAGCCTGCACAGCCGCTGAGGCTGCTTGCAACACCGGCTTACTGCCCGCGACCACCATGATGGCAAACACAAACATGGGCTCTGTGAAGTTTCGCCCATCCAGGTAACTCACCGCATCCGCCCGCGATGTCATGAACGCCATCACGACGATCATCACCATCGCCCAGAAGCCAAAAACAACTTCGACTTCAGCCAAAAGGTGCCAGACGCCGGCATGCTTGGGACGGGTATGAGCCAAATGCTCAAAATATTTCGTTGAGAAGGTGTGAATCAATGCCAACGCAAAGATCACCGCGGCAACGACTTGGATGCTGGTAGGTGACATAGAAAGTGATGCTCCGAACAGTGAGAGTCAGTTTTGGAAATCCAATTCAGCAGGCATTGTAGTGGCTAACGCTCACGGCGCCCCAAGGGGCCCTTGGGCGGGGGGCTCATCGGCGTCGGCAGCCGAATTACCGGCAAGCAGCGTGTCTGCGCCGCTGTCGCTGAGCGCCTCGACTTGTCGGAGCGCTCGCCCCATCGCGCGGGTCCGGGTTTCCGCGCTGTCGATACTGTTGAGAACGGTTTGCGTCTGCGATTTGACTTTCGCGAGCACCGTACCAAACCGACCAAACTCGGTTTTAACGGCACCCAAAACCTGCCAAACCTCACTCGAACGCTTTTCAAGCGCGAGCGTTCGGAAACCCATTTGTAGCGAGTTAAGCATGGCCATCAGTGTGGTGGGCCCCACCAACGTCACGCGGTGTTCGCGCTGCAAACCCTCCATGAGACCCGGCACCCGCAGCACCTCGGCATAAAGACTCTCGGTAGGCAGGAATAGCATGGCAAAGTCTGTGGTGTGCGGTGGGGCCACATATTTTTCGTTGATGGACTTAGCCTCGGCCTTGATGCGCGCCGTCAGCTCTTTGGTCGCTTGTGCCACCGCCACCGGATTGGCCGCTTCCTGCGCCAACAGCAAGCGTTCGTAGTCTTCGGTTGGGAACTTGGCGTCGATTGGGAGCCACACCGGGGCGCCGTCATCGCCGCGTCCGGGCAACCGAATGGCAAAGTCCACCTGGTTGCGCGATCCGGGCTTGGTCATGACCTGCTCCGCGTACTGGTCGGGGGCCATGACCTGCTCCAGCAAACTTTTCAGCTGGGCCTCTCCAAACATGCCGCGGTTCTTGACGTTCGACAAGAGGTGCTTGAGGTCGCCAACGCCTTGCGCCAGGGTCTGCATTTCGCCCAAACCCTTGTGTACCTGCTCCAGGCGCTCTGCAACCTGCTTGAAACTCTCCCCAAGGCGCTGTTCGAGCGTGGCTTGCAACTTTTCATCGACCACCGCACGCATCTCATCCAACTTGGTCGCGTTACTCGCTTGGAGTTGTGCAATTTGCTTATCCAGCGTTTCGCGCACCTCGGCCATACGGCGCGCATTGCCCTCATTCATTTGGGTGAGGCGTTCGGTCAGCGTATCGCCCACGTGCACCTTCAGCGCACTCAACTGATTGGCAAACGCTTCGAGTTGCGCGTTTTGGGTTCTGACCGATTGCGCCACCTGCTCTGACAGACCCAGTTGGAATTGGGTCAAAGACTGCCCCAGTTCCTGCCGCCCGGCGCGCCCAGACTCGGTGAGCTCTTGGCGAATGCCACGCTCGATGGTCTCGAATGCACGCGCGGCATGATCGGATTGACCGCGCCAAACCAACCACACCAGTAACACCAGACAGCACAAGCTGACCAGTAACAAGGCGAAAAATAAACTGGTGTTGTCCATTGTCAGTCGATCCAATGGGTAAACGACGACACCGGTTCACGGGGCGTGTAGAAGCGATTCACCGTTTCCGACGCCCTGATATACCCCAGCGACATGCCACAGACCAGCATCTCAGTCTCACCCGCCCCGATCAACGGCATGATGATTTTGGCGTAGCCATTCCACGCGGCTTGTGGGCAGGTGTGCAAGCCGTGCGCGCGAGCCGCCAGCATCAGGTTTTGCAGAAACATGCCGTAGTCCAGCAGCGAGCCTTGGCCCATTACACGCTCTACGGTAAACATCAAACCCACTGGTGCATCGAAGAACCGGAAGTTGCGCTGGTGCTGCGCGTGCATCGCATCTTTGTCGCCCTTGCCAATACCCAGCAGGCCGTAAAGCCCCCAGCCATTGGCACGTCGACGGTCAATGAACGGACTCACCCACTCGCGTGGGTAATAGTCATAGGGCTCTTTGTATCGCTCGGCCAGCGAAGGATCTGCGCGTACAGCGTCATGTGCGGCGCAAACCTCGTTGATCAACTGGATTCGCTTATCGCCTTGCAAGACATAGATCTTCCAAGGCTGTGTATTGGTCCCCGAGGGCGCGCGTGCGGCCAAGGCGAAGATCGCCTCAAGGGTCTCGCGTGGCACCGGCGTCGCCTCAAAGGCGCGCATCGATACGCGCGTTTCGATGGCTTCAGCGACCGATCGCGCGGGTTGATTTGAGGGCACGGGGCCGGAAGTCTCGCTCATGTAATTCGCTCCAATAATTGCTTAAGGTGGGCCGGCAAAGGCGTCGGCCGGCGGGTTTTTGCATCGACGTAAACATGGGTGAACTGACCCAAGGCAGCCGACCATTCGGCATCCTTAGCGAAAACGCCTAACTGGTAACGCACGCTTGAAGTGCCCATGTGAGTCACTTGAATCCCAATTTCAACGGGCTCTGGAAAAGCCAGCGAAGAGAAGTAATGACATTGGGTGTGCACGACCAAGCCGATGACTTGGCCGTCATGGATATCAAGCGCTTGGTTCTCAATCAACCAGCGGTTAACAGCGGTGTCAAACCACGCGTAATAGACGACGTTGTTAACGTGCCCGTAGACGTCGTTATCTTCCCAACGGGTTTGGATAGGGCAAAACACCTTGAACGTATCGCGGGAAACAGGGGTTTGTCGCTTGTCAGTCATCGCTTAATTATGCAAGTTAGTTGTGAACTTGCCAGTCAACCGCGAGCGCCTGCGCAATCTCAAAAGTCTGGAACTGCACGCGAACGGTGCTGGCAATCTCGTGACCATAGCCACCGGCCATGGCAAACGCGAGTGGCAACCCCTTTGTCTTTGCCCATTCAAATACGACCGTATCGCGCGCGCGCATGCCCTCGTCCGTGACTTTTAGGCGCCCCAGGCGATCGCCCTCATGGATATCGGCACCGGCCAAGTAAAGCACCAAATCCGGGGCAAAGCGCTGGGTCAAGCGCCCTAAAGCCTCATCCAACGCAGCGAGATAGCCCGCATCATCTAGGCCATCGGGTAGCGCTACATCCAAGTCGCCAGGCTCTTTCCGGAATGGAAAGTTTTTATCGCCATGCAAGGAGAGCGTGAAGACCGTTGGGTCATTGCGAAAAACATGGGCAGTCCCGTTGCCCTGATGGACGTCGCAATCGATGATCGCGACCGACATGGGACGGGCACGAGGTCCGCGCTGCTGCAACCAATCAGACTGCAGCACCCGCGCGGTCACTGCCATGTCATTAAAGACGCAAAAACCGCCGCCTTTGTCAGCGTAAGCGTGATGGGTCCCCCCGGCGATATTCGCGGCAACCCCCTCAGTCATGGCCACCCGTGCAGCAGCGATACTGGCGCCCACTGAGTGGCGAGCCCGCAGATTCATTTGGGGTGACCATGGAAAACCAATCTCGCGCTGCATCGCCGCAGAGATGCTACCGCTGGCGATGCACTCGATGTATGCGGGTGTGTGAACCATCGCCAACTGCCCGTCAGTTGCAGCCGGCGCCGCTTGCAACGTGACCCTTGGCAGAGCAGACGCGATAGCATCTCGCAAAAGTGCGTACTTTTGCATCGGAAACCGATGGCCTTCGGGCAGCTTGAGCACAAAATCTGTGGCGTAAAAGGCTTTCATCAGCTAGGAAAGGTGGTTTTTCTGACACCCAAAATAGACACATAACACGTTGAAATTAAACACTTTAACGTCAATTTCCGCACAAACTTTGTCGCTTTTTTGCTGCACAGCAACAAAAATGTTGCACCGCGTCATTTTTTCTCTATAATTCGAATCATGTTGCAGCGCAGCAAAGTAGGAATCTACAGGGTCAAGGCCTAGTAAAACCAAGTCGCCGCTCTCAACAACCTGTCACTAAGACCTTTTTGAACTTTACTGGAGTATGACTATGCTAACCGTTGAACAAATCACCGCCGCACAACAAGCCAACCTGAACACAATGTTCGGCCTGACCGCCAAGGCCTTCGAAGGCGTTGAGAAATTGATCGAATTGAACATCCAAGCCTCAAAAGCTGCAATGGCCGAGTCAGCCGACAAAGCCCACGCACTGTTGGCTGTCAAGGACGCACAAGAACTGATCGCCATGCAAGCTGCAATGGTTCAGCCTTTGGCCGAGAAAGCCGCTGCTTACAGCCGTCACGTTTACGAGATTGCCTCTGGCACCGCTGCTGAATTCAACGCCGCTGCTGAGTCACAGTCTGCTGAAGCTCAGAAGAAATTCATGACCGTCGTCGACAACGCCGCCAAGAACGCACCAGCTGGTTCAGAGACCGCTGTTGCCGTCATGAAGTCTGCTGTTGCTGCTGCAAACAACGCTGTTGAGTCAGTCCAGAAGGCTGTTAAGCAAGCAACTCAGCTGGCTGAAAGCAACATGAACACCTTGGCAGCGACCGCTGTTTCAACTGCTAAAACAACTGCCAAGAAGCGTTAATTTTTTGATTGTTGTCTCCTGAGATTTTTCGCTGACCAACGCGTCAACGA
Organism: Burkholderiaceae bacterium; assembly: GCA_049448275.1. Taxonomy (GTDB): domain Bacteria; phylum Pseudomonadota; class Gammaproteobacteria; order Burkholderiales; family Burkholderiaceae_C; genus RS62. Next base: position 4,331 of record JBMTSM010000044.1, on the reverse strand, counting down.
ATCACTCTTTTAAGCCCAACGACTTCGGTTGTTGGGCTTTTTTTGTTTTTTGAGCAATCAACACCCGTAACCGCGGTAATTCACGTTGCATCGCAACCCGACCCGCCATGATGGCTTGCTTGCGCGAACTGAAGTCAGCGGACCCTACGCCCGCCAGCTGCGGTGTCACGACGACATCGGCCGCTTCCAACTCAAACACATTGAGCTGTTGCCCCATGATGGAGAAGGTCTGTAACACCAGGCCGGTGGTGTCCTTCGCCGGCGTTGCTGACGGTGGGCTGGAAATATTCACCGCAATCACCACTTCGCCCCCCATATCGCGTGCGAAACGCGCAGGTACCGGCGCGACCAGTCCCCCATCCACGTATTCTTTGTCTCCAATCGCAACCGGCATGAACACACCGGGCACCGCGGACGATGCACGAACCGCCGTACCTGTGTCACCCGTCCGGAAGACGATGGGTGCCCCGGTTCCAAGGGTGGCTGCAACGATCCCGATCGGTTTATTTAACGCCTGCAATGGTCGACCGCCAACTTGTTTGTTGATGTAGTTCGCCAAAGCCTCACCGCGTATCATGCCGCGGTTAATCAACGGGAACATCCAATCAGTCAGCGTCGTTTCATCCATGCCCATGGCGGCCTTTTCCAATGCTGCCCCCGTGAGTCCGCTCGCGTGCAGAGCCGCGACAACGCTGCCAGCTGACGTCCCGACCACCAGATCTACTGGAACACCCGCCTCCTCCAACACCTGCAGCACGCCCACGTGCGCAAAGCCGCGGGCAGCGCCACCGCCCAGCGCCAAAGCAACACGCGGCGGTACAAGTATTTCAACCACTTCAGGCGGCGGTGTTACAGGCTCAGGTGCTTTGGTCGGAGCCACCGTGCAAGCCACCACCGAGAGCGTCAACGCAAGCACCAAGCCTAGACGGCTCAAGGTATTCATCATGGGAGTCATAAGGGAGACAGCAAGTCCGCAACAGTCAGCGAAGCCGCTACTTTATCCGCGGTCGCATCCTGCTGTTTGGTTTACACTTTTCGGTAAGCATCTGACGTTTACGTTAACGTCAATCAAACTCAACCCACTGTCTAGTTACAAGGAGCGCGTCATGGACATTCAATCAACCGTATTCATCGTCACTGGGGGTGCCTCTGGGCTGGGCGAGGGCGCGGCGCGCATGCTGGCCGAAAACGGCGCAAAGGTCGTGATTGCCGACATGCAGATTGAAAAAGGCCAAGCGGTGGCCGCGTCCATTGGGGGCACGTTTGTCAAATGTGATGTCAGCAGCGAGGCAGACGCCCAAGCCGCAGTGGACGCCGCAACGAAAATGGGGCCGCTGTTCGGGTTGATCAACTGCGCAGGCATTGCCCCAGCCGAAAAAACCGTTGGCAAATCGGGCGCACACAGCCTGAGCACGTTCAGCAAAACCATCAGCGTCAACCTGGTTGGCTCCTTCAACATGATCCGTTTGTGTGCCGAGGCCATGAGCCAAAACACACCTCAAGCGACGGGCGAGCGCGGCGTGCTAATTAGCACGGCTTCCGTAGCCGCGTACGATGGACAAATTGGGCAAGCTGCTTACAGTGCGTCTAAGGGCGGCATTGTGGGCATGACCCTGCCCATTGCACGAGACTTGGCGCGTAACGGCATTCGCAACATGACGATCGCTCCCGGTATCTTCGGCACGCCCATGCTGTTTGGGATGCCACAAGAAGTACAAGACGCATTGGCCGCGGGTGTCCCCTTCCCCAGCCGCTTAGGAACCCCTCAGGACTACGCCAAATTGGCCAAGCACATCATCGAAAACGACATGCTGAACGGTGAGGTGATTCGCTTGGACGGCGCGATTCGTTTGGCGCCACGTTAAGGTACGCATCACGGCCTGCGCTTCGCGCACAATATAGCCGTGGCCATACCCCAATCATTCATCCAAGACTTGCTGGCGCGCACCGATGTGGTGGACGTGGTGGGGAAGCACGTCCAATTGAAGCGCGGGGGCGCGAACTACATGGGCCTGTGCCCATTCCACGGTGAGAAGTCGCCATCGTTCTCCGTCAGCCCATCCAAGCAGTTTTATCACTGCTTTGGTTGCGGTAAAAATGGCAACGCCATTGGCTTCTTGATGGACCACACGGGCGCCTCGTTTGTAGAGGCCGTGCAGGACCTCGCCCAGCAACTCGGTTTATCAGTGCCCGAGGAGCAGACATCCCCCGCCCAGCGCGCACAAGCCGCCGAGCAACGGTCACGACACAGCCAGCTGGTCGACACCATGACGCAGGCGGCGATAGGCTACCAAAAAGCCCTAAAAGGCAACGCCCGTGCTGTGGCGTATCTCAAAAACAGAGGTCTGACCGGTCAAATCGCCAAGACCTTTGGTCTGGGCTACGCACCCGAGGGTTGGCGTTTCCTGTCAACGGTATTGCCGGACTACCACGACAGCAAACTGGCCGATTGCGGCATGGTCATCGTCTCCGAGAACGAGAGCAGCGATGGCTCGGAGGAAAAACGATACGACCGTTTTCGCGATCGCATCATGTTTCCTATTCGCAATGTAAAAGGCGAAGTGATTGGGTTCGGTGGGCGCGTGCTCGATAAGGGCGAACCGAAGTACCTCAACTCGCCCGAGACCCCCCTGTTCTCGAAAGGACGTGAGCTTTACGGCCTGTTCGAGGGTCGCACGGCGATGCGCGAGCGGGGCTATGCGCTGGTCACAGAGGGTTACATGGACGTTGTTGCGCTCGCGCAAATGGGTTTTGGAAATGCGGTTGCAACACTGGGCACTGCCTGCACCCCAGAGCACATCCATAAGCTTTTCCGTTTCACCCACAACATCGTGTTCAGCTTTGACGGCGATGCGGCGGGTCGACGCGCCGCGCGAAAAGCCCTTGAGGCTGCTCTCCCCCACGCGACAGATACGCGAGCGCTCAAGTTCCTGTTTTTGCCCAGTGAACATGACCCCGACAGCTTCATCCGTGCGAATGGCGCACCAGCCTTCGAGCAAGCCGTAGCCAGCGCAACGCCGCTGAGTCAATTCTTAATCGATGTGGCGGCACAAGACGTTGACTTGAATCTGCCGGAGGGCCGCGCACACTTTTTAACGCAAGCGCAAGCGCTATGGCAGGCGCTACCCGATGGGGCGCTGAAGCGACAAATGCTCAGCAGCATTGCGGATCAGGCGCAGCTGGGTGGCAATGAGGTCCTTGAGCTGTGGCAAGGTCCATCCGCAAACCGCTCAGCCAAACGCTGGAGCGCACCAACCGGAAAAGCCAGCACCACGGCCGGTAATGGTACGGGTGCGCCACCCCCTCTCAACGCCGCCGCTAATCAGGGCCGTGCTTACGGCAAGCAGGCATGGCAACCGCGCGCGGGCGCATCCGGACGTGGCAGCGTGACCAGCCGCGCAGACCATGTCGCCCGGATTGTCCTGACGCACCCCGCTGCCTGGGGATGGCTCAGCACGGAAGACCAACACATGCTCGCCGAGTTACCACCGCCGCACGGACCCCTGTTCACTTGGTTAGAAAGTCAATGGCACGACCATGGCGCACAGCCTTGGGCAGCGTTACAAGTGGCGATTCAATCGCATGCATTTTCAAATCACGCCCTGCGATTGGTTGCGCAAGCCGACACCCTCGGGAGCGAGAATGAAGCCGAAACCCGTGCAGAGCTGGAGCAGCTCCTCAAGCGAATGCTTATCGAGCACCTCAAACGCGAAGAAGGTCTAGCCATTGAAGCCGGCGAGAGCGAGCGCTACAAGGCGCTGCAGGCGCGGCGCTTGGCGCTGCAGTCGGCGGCGTCAGGTGGGTAATTTTTCATTGACCTCAACGGCTTAGGCAGTCGATTTGGTATAATCCATGTCGCTAAGCAAGCGCGACAGCAGCACCTCCGGAACACGGCACCGACCCCCATCGGTCGGCGGGCAACAGGCCCGGCCAATCCATCCCGCAAGGACTGCATACCAAATGATCGCCCAAACAGTTTGCAAAGCCTTCCCTTTTTAGGCCGTAAGGCCGTTCCATCATGACGTGTTGACGTGTCGTCATTGACGCACGCTTGACCGCGTTTAGGAGGTAACTGTTATGCCAGCCAGCAAGTCAAAAGCCGCGGACACCAAAGGCGCGACGAGGAGCGCCGCAAAAAGCACAGCGAAATCAACGGCCGCAAAGTCGATCGCTAGCAAACCCGCCGCGAAAGCGGCCAAAGTAGCGACCAAGGCAGCCACCGCACCGGTAAAAGCACCGGCGACCAAGGCCAAAGCACCGGCGACCAAGGCCAAAGCACCGGCAGCCAAGGCCAAAGTAGCGAACAAGGCAGCCACCGCACCGGTAAAAGC